>NZ_JBHVYK010000038.1:67963-70027 GCF_042880855.1 Streptomyces sp. NPDC058291 | reverse complement strand
TCGGGGGGAACTGTGGGGAAAAGCAGCAGCAGTAGGAAGGGGGAGGCGGTGGGAGGGATAGGCGCGGGCCGAATCGGGGGAGCACGGGGAGAGGTGACGGAGGGTCGGGAAGCCTGAGCAGTCAGGGCGGACCTACTCCCATCAGGTGATCGGCAGCGATTCGCGTGCATCACTTTGAAGCACTAGATAGACTCTGGAACCGGTAGGGCGCACCACTGCACCTGATAAAGACGCGTAAGTTTCACCTTTGCATTTCACCGAAAGCCAGCACAGATAAAGGTCCAGAATTCACCTCCGCTGGACTGACCTTAGCCACAGAACGGAACCTCAGAAATGGGAAACTCGAAATTCGGTGTGCGGAGGCACCGGAGCCGAACGGCCCCCAGGGCCGGGCGGCGGAACCCACCGATGGCCCCGCCACGCCCTTGCTGGCTGCTTGTCCGTCACGGCCGGCACCACCCGAGACTCAGAGCCGCTGATGCCGCCTACGGCCTGCGCGGGCCCACGGGCCCGCACGCGAAGCCGCCTCAGCCACGAGGGTCCGGTCGGCGCCTGCGGGAAGACCTCAACCACTTGATACTTACCGAGATCAAGAACCCGCAGGTCAGCGCGTTGCAGATCGCGCGATATGTACCGGGTGACGGGACATATCGCGGTCGATCTGTCTCGACTGAGGGGGCACATCGGCTGGTCAATGTCAACTAGAGGCGACATGTTCCGAGCGCCTATGTCAAGTACAGGCGACATCTGGGACGGATGTGTCTGGCGGGTCGACCGCTGGGCGGGCAGGGGGGAGATCTGTCCCCCCTGGGGGGACACAACTTGCGCGGCATGTCGTGTCGGAGCGACATCGGTTTCAAGCAGAGCTGACATACTGCTGCGCGTCCGGAGATCAACAACGTGGGAGCAGCTTCGTGTCGAGTGAGCCGCAGCGCCGCCGTCCGAGCGCCAAGGGGGCGCCGCAGCCGAAGTTGCCGCTGGACGATCCCTCCGAGGCCTGGAATCGGCCCCTACGGCCCGTCAAGGACCTGGACGACGTCGCACGGCAGTACCCGGGCCGGAAGCTCTCGCTGGGCGAGCAGCGCAAGCCGATGGAGTTCTACGGGACGCCGGAGCAGCCGAACGCGTTCTCCATGGACAGCCTGGAGTTCTTCCTGGTCATCGCGCAGTTCTTCCGCGAGGCGCTGCCGTTGCGGCTGATCCTGCTGATGATCGCCTGCCAGAAGGCCGGCGGGCGGATCCCCCTGACACAGGACGAGATGGCGACCGTCCTGGACGTGGCGCGGACGAAGGTGACCGAGGCGCTGGGCGAGATCATGTCGCACGGCATCGTCTTCCGGGTGAAGCGCGGGGTCTACCAGTTCAACCCGCCCTACAGCTACCGCGTAGCGGAGTTCATCCCGGGCACCGAGACCATGGAGCCCGAGTACATCAAGGTCGACCAGCACGTCACCCTCAAGGAGATCCGCGCGGACCAGAGCCTGCCCGAGTTGGTGCGCTTCCCTTCACTGGAGAAGATGAGGCAGGAGATCGAGCGGCTGCGTAAGGAACGGGCAGACGAGCGAGCTCGCCGGCGCCGGGAGCGGGCGCAGCTGAAGGAGAAGGGGGCCGAACAGTGAGCGGTCTGCATTTCGCCGCCGTCAACGCGGAAGGCATCGTTGCCGATCTCGATCTGCTGCCCGCGGCCTACCGCGTGCTGCTGAAGCTGCGCGCCCACAGCGAGGCCGGCGGTCGTATCGAGATCGACCAGGGCACCATCGCCCAGATGCTGAACCTGAGCCGGACGGCCGTCAACGCGGCCCTGCGCGACCTGGACCTGGCGCTGCTGGTGAAGAAGCAGCGCGCTGGCGTCTACCAGCTCAACGCCATGCTCGCCGCCTACGCCTCCCCCGAGGACGCCATCGCGGCCGTCAAGGCGATGCCGAAGGACGAGCGCCTCAACTCCACCGACTTCGTGGACCGCTACCGCAGGGCTGTCGCCGCCTACCAGGACCAGCTTGCTGAGAAGCGCCGGCGCCGGGAAGACGTCAAGCGTCGCCAGAACCTCAAAGCCGTCTCCTGACC
>NZ_JBHVYK010000038.1:62944-67867 GCF_042880855.1 Streptomyces sp. NPDC058291 | reverse complement strand
ACGCGCCGGCGCCGGGAAGACGTCAAGCGTCGCCAGAACCTCAAAGCCGTCTCCTGACCCGGCCACCCGGCCCGGCCGGGCCGGCACTACGGCGCTGCACCTCACGGTGCGGCGCCGTTCGTGTGTCTGGTGTCGGTGCCGACACCAGAGATCCCTGCCAGGAGGGACAAAGGTCCCCGCGCGCAGGGACAACCTGGTGCGGCGCCGTTTTCGTGCGCGGGCAGCGGGTGTCGGATCGGGGCGCGCGGTTCCCGCGGGCGGGAAACGCCCAGGTCAGGAGTGGGGCGAAAAGAATCATGAGCGGCCCCCTTCCCTAGGTGTATGAAGTTCCATACAGTCTGTATTGAAGTTCATACAGCTATGGGAGGAACCCGCCGTGTTAGCCACCCTCGTCACCGCCGCCCTCGCCATCGTCGCCACCCTGCTGGGCGCGATCGTCTCCGGCCGCTTCCAGGAGCGCGCCGCCGAACGCGGCGTCCGCGCCAGCCACGGTGAGGCAATCCGCCGTGACCGCCTGGAGGCCGTCACCGCCCTCGCCTGTGCCATCAGCGACCACCGCCGGGCGATGTGGATGCGAGGCGACGCCGTCCTCAAGGAGGCCGGCACCCAGCGGATCGAGGCTCTGCGCGGCGAGAGCCACATGACCCGGTCCGCCGTCACCCGCCCGCTGGTCGCGCTGCGCGTCCTCATCGAGGACCAGGCCGTGCGCGCCGCCGCCGACCACATGGTCACGCTGACCTACGCGATGCGCGACGCGTACACCACCGCCCAGGAGCTGACCGCCGCCCGCGAGGCCGCGAAGGTCGCCCACGACACCTTCGTCGACGCCGCCGCCGGCTACCTCGCCCGGACCGCCTGACAGCGCCGCACCCGCGTGCCGCCAGGGCCGTCGACTCGGAATGTCATCGCTCTCCGGCGGCCCCACTCACCACAGCCTCCCCCTCGCATCCACGCACCAGATCGGAGTCCCCATGGAGCAGCAGTCGAAGGCCCTCGCCCGGATCAGCAGTGTCGAGACGTCGGCCGAACGGACCGCCGGCACCTCCACCGGCGGGGAGGACCTGGCCGTGCTCGCCCCGGCCGCGGCGGCCGCGCTCAACCTGCTCGCCGACGCCGTTCGGCGCGGCGGCGCCGACCACGACGACATCGTCCAGGCCCTCAAGGCCGCCGGTGTCCACGAGGCGTTCGCCAGCGTCTTCGACGCCGCCTCCGAGCGCGTCATGGAAGCCGTCGACGATCCGTACGACTTCGACGAACGGCTGCACGCCGACAACCTCGCCGGGGCCGCGGGCGACGTCCGACGCGCCTTCCACTGGCTCTAGAAACCCGCCCAGCACCCGCCACCGCCCGATGGGAAGGCCACCGATGACCACCGAATCCGAGCGCCCCGACGACCACCAGGAGCAGCTTCTGGTCCCGCTCGCAGCCGAGGACGTCGCCGTGCTCGGCTGCGACGGCGAGCAGCTGGCCGCGCTGCTCGCCACCGCGTTGCACGGCCTGGCGCTGCTGCGCAGGGGCCGCGCGAACGCCGCCGAACTCGCGGCCGCCATCGACGGCACCACCGGCCTGCTGGAGCGGCTGGAGGCCGTACGGGACGCCTCCTTGCGCCAGCCGACGGCCAAGGACATCTCGCACGCCGAACTGGCAAGGGCGATGCACCTGGAGAGCCGGGCGACCGCACAGTCCCGTCGGCGCACGCTGCTGAACAAGCCGGTGAGCGACCTGGAACGGTGGGCCACCGACCCGGCAGAGTGACCCAAGCAGCAGCGCCGTGCAGCAACCAAACGATCGTTTGCTGCACGGCGCTGCTGTGTGCAGCAACGGGCCCGCTGCCCGTGCAGCGCCCTTGTGCCGCCTGGCCTCCGGTCCCGTCCGGTCCCGAGTGTCAACGCCCTCCAGCAGCAGCAGTAGTGCCCCAGCCGCTCGTGAGCAGCAGCGAGCAGCACGCCTCACTGCAACCGTCGCTGCAACCGGGCAGCGAAAGCAGCAGCGCCCCGGACGAGGGTGGAGTCCGGGGCGCTGCTGCGGGGTTCTCGGGAGGCCCTACGCCTCAACGTAGGCGACGATCGTGATCGACCCCAGGGCCGTCACATAGAAGATCACGCGTACGCCGTCGATCTCGTCGACGTAGTCGCGCAGCAGGGTGCCGGGCACCTCGGTGCCGAGCTCCGGGTTGACGCTGATCGCGACGATCGCGCGGTCCAGGCGGTGCGTCTCGGATGCGGTGAGCTTCGCCAGCTGGGTGAGCGCGGGCTCCACCAGGATGACCCGGGAGCGCCGCGCGCCGTGCTCAGGCGACACGGGGCTCCCCGTCGGCAAGGCGGGCGAGGTGGGCGTCGCGGGCGACCTCCCACGGCACGCCGGCCTCCGGCGAGGGGTAGCCGTGTTCGGCGATGTCCTCGAGCACGGAGGCGAGGACATCGACCCGCGCGCGCTGGTCGGCCGCGTACTTGCGGACCGATTCGGCGGCGGATTCGTCGAGCGGCTGGCGGTCGGGCGCGGCGGCCGTCTCCTGGCTCATCGAGGGCTCCCGGGGCGTCATCTGGCGTGTGTTCTCACGGTATCGCCGGGGCGCGGCACCGGTCTGCGGTACGGACGAAACCCGCCCGATGACACAGATGACACAGATGAACAGTGACACAGATGGTCACGACGACCTGGGAAAACAGGGGGGCGATGACACAGATCGGCGCCGATGACACAGATCCGCGGCCCCCGGCTGGACCCAGGACCCAGCTCTGGTGCGCGTCGTGGGTCGGCCTGGGGAAACGCCGGACCCAGGACCCAAGGACCCAGGTTCGTACGGCGGGCTGGGTCCCGTCGGACGGGTCAGGCCGGGGTCATTGGCCGGCCTGTGACAGGCCTTCCGCGAGCTGGGTGACGACGTCCAGGACCGACTTCCCGAACGCGGTCGGCGCGAGCAGCACCCCCAGCGTGACGCAGAGGACCACGGTCATCTTCTCGTCGAACCGGCTCCGGGAATGCGTGGTGCGGCGCAGCCGCACGACGACGATGATGGCGAGCAGCACCGCCACGTTGATGGTCACGATCACGTGCCCGGACCTCCCGTAAGTCCACAACTGCCCTGCGAACACCGCACGTTCACTCCGGTGTTCTTGTGTAGCGCGAAAGGACCAAGACCGCGCCGGGGTTGACGGGGGTTGGCGGCAAAGCGGCCCTCCTGGCTTGATTGCGCAGGTCAGGGATGCGGTGGGTGCGGGTGAGCGAGGCCTGCGGCAGCGGGTGCGCCCCGTGACGTCGCGGGCGACGGGGCGCACCCTGGAGGCATGCGCACCAAGGACGTCAGGGTGGGGCAGACGTACCGCTGCGAGGTGCCGTTCGCGCTGCCGTACCGGCGGTACCAGCCGGACACGATGGGCGACTCCTGGTGGGCGCTGAGCTGGCTGCGCGGGACGTACTTCCCGCTGTCCGTCACGGACGTCGACACCGAGGCCCGTACCGCCCAGGGCCTGCGGATGGTCTCCACGACCCACGTCACGGTGGAGCTCACTGAGGACCAGGTGGAGGCCGTCGGCCTGCCGCCCGGCCACGGCTACCAGGTCACCGGGATGCTGATCGATGCCGAGGGCGAACCCGTGGAGCTCCCCCGGGTCGGCACGCTCACCGTTCCGCTCCGCTGGCTGCACCCCATGGACACGCCCGTCTCCGGCGGCCACCACGACGCCTCGATCCGGGGCTTCTGACCTGCCGAGCACCGGTCGCACTTCGGTGAGACAAACCCAGGGTGGAAGCGGAGTGTGATGACCCGCGCCCGCCCGACCAGCCGCACTGTCACGCGTCACGCTGTCACGCAGAACCGGCCCGGAAGGGGGCTCAGCCGCGATCCACGCCCCAAGAAACGGACATTAGTGGGCATTCTTGCGGCTGCTGTCACGCTCCAACCGGCGGGCGTGACAGCACGGTTGGAGGTGTGTGACAGCGCGGCCCGTTACGTTCGGTGAGCGTGACAGGGTGCCTGCCCTCGGTGATCAGGTCCTGAGCGGTGGCCAGACGTGCGGGCCGCTGCACTGGCCGCAGGCGGCGCAGGTAGCGCACTCCATACAGAACTGCTGCGGGGTGCGCGGGCACCAGCAGATGGGGTTGTAGTCGGGGTCGTCGTCGCCCTCGAACCACGGCTCGCCCAGCGGGGGCCGGCCGTCGACGTGGACCTGGCCGTCGGCGGTGAGCGTCTCGTACCGGGTGCCGCACCAGGTCGACTCCACCCACACGGCGACGACCGTGTCCGGGTCGCCCGTCACGACGCGGTCCCCGGGCGCAGACCGGCTCCGGCTTCGTGGGCGCGGGCGAGCAGTGTGTTGACGGCGAGCGCGGCCGCGGGGTCGGACTCGGGCAGCCGGTTGACCACAGCCTGCTCGTCCTCGCTGAGGGAGTCCAGCAGGCCGGTGCGGGCGAGGGTGCGCAGCAGGGCGTGACGCAGGACGTCGGGGGCGAGGGCGGCGCGACGGACGGCTTCGACTTCCTCCTCCTGGCGGCGCTTGTCGTCCTCCAGCTGCTTCGCGCGTTCGCGTTCCGCGTCGGCGGCGAGCTCGTCCTGGACCACGGCGTCGGTGTCCGGGTCGTATGTGCCGCCGACGGTGGCGAGCAGCTGCACGATGCGCGTCCACTCTGCGACTTCGGCCGGGCCGCGCTCATCGCCGGCCAGGTCCTCGCGGTCGCGGTCCATGTGCTGCTGCAGCTCGGCTTCCTCGAGGGCGGCCGCCGCCTCCGTGTGGGTCATGCCGCGGGCTCGCCGTCGGACCGAGCGGCGGCCGATCTTCGCTTGGTCGACCGGCTCGCGGGGCGGGGCCGCGGGGCCGGCGGGGACGCGCGGCCGCCGGTGGGATCGGGGTGCGGGGGTGCTCACGCGAGCCTCGCAATCGTCGCGGGAAACGAACGGATGGAGATCCGCCGGGCGCGGGGCGC
>NZ_JBHVYK010000038.1:58958-62849 GCF_042880855.1 Streptomyces sp. NPDC058291 | reverse complement strand
GTCGGGCGGGCGGGTGGCTGCGTGTCGTTACTGTCGATCATGCGTCCATGAGACGGCCGTTCCCCTGTGGACAGATTCCGGCGGCCCCGCGCCGGTCCACGGCTGCGGCAGGGTTGACGGCGCAGGCCAGCGGGTCTTGGGTGGAGGGCCACGTCCAGAGCAAGGGGGCTGGCCATGGAACTGCTCAGGTTCTCCGACCGACTGCCGCAGTGTTCACGCTGCCGGGGCGACCTCATCATGAGCGCTGTGGCGCCGCAGGACGACGAACACGGGCGCCCCATCCATCTGGAGCTGTGCCCGGCCTGCGACACCGGCGACGTCGACCGCCCGGCGGCCGGCCTTCTCGTCCAGTGGTTCGCGAACGACGGCGGCCACGACATGAGCCGCGTCCAGGAGGGCGCCCACCTGCTGATGGAGTGGACGAAGGAGTGCATGGCCGCCCACGGCTGGCACTGGCAGGAAACGCCGCCCGACCAGCCCTGAGCCAGCGGCGGGCGGCGCGGCCGCCGGATCGAACTACTGTTGGGCCGTGGCGTACGAATATCCCGACGATCTCCTCACCGCGCAGCAGGCCCTCAACCAGGTGCGTGCCGACCTCACCAACCTGTACGAGCGGCTGCCGTACTCGGTCGAGCCGATGGAGGCCTGGCAGCGTCCCGAGGGCTACTGGCTCGCCACCTCCCCCGCATACCCGGCCTCGCCCGGCTGGATGGAGCAGGAGCAGCTGGAGGTCGCCGCGCTGCGCGAGCGGGAGCGCGACCTCGCCGCCGTGATCCTCACGCACGCCTTCTGGAACGACGTCGACGGGCCCGCGCGTCCGGACGCGCGCAGCAAGCTCAGGCACGCCCTCGCGGCGGCCTCGGGCGGCCAGGAGCAGGAGTTGTAGCCGTGGCGGACACGCCGCCGGAGCCGCCGCCCATCGTCGTGCTTCTACCGCCGGACGGCCGCCAGGAGGTCGTAGGGCGCCTCCACGAGCGCCAGCAGACGCCCGATGGCTGGCTGTTCCACGTCTCGGTCCCGGCCTGGCAGAACACCGCTGACGGTGCCGTAGAGCCCGCCTGGTACACGGTGTGGGTGCAGGCTCCCGCCCACGTCAAGCGCGTTGAGGGGGTCTCGTACGACGACGTCCCCACGACGTACCTGAAGTCGCCGCCGTCGCGGTCAGTGCGCGAGGTCCTCGGGCCGCGCCGGCCGACGGGCTGGGTGCTGCAGAAGCTGGACGCCCCCGGGCCCGACCGCGGCATCCTGCACGCCCCGGACTGTGACGAGGCCCCGCAGGGCGCGCCGGTGCTGGAGCTGGAGCGCGCCCTGGACGCTGCCGAGAAGGCCGGCGTCCGGCTGTGCTCGCTGTGCGGCGCGGCCGCCGAACTGGACCCCGTCCTCAAAGGCTTCGGCCATGGCTTCGACACAGGCGAGTAGGCCCCGCCCCCGGGGCAACTTCGGACGGCCGTACGGGAAACCGCTCACGCGTACGGATGCGGGGAGGGCGTTGTCAGAGCCCGCTGTCACCATCCGGCCATGGCCCAGATCAGCCCCAAGCTCGCCCGCGCCTTCTTCGCGGACATCACCGCCGGCTCCCCTGTTCCGCTGGACCCGGACGACCTCCTGCACATGGTTCATGTGCGCCGTCACGGCCACGTCGTCTTCGGCGACATCGCGGTGCGCTGCTTCAAGAACAAGTCGAAGTGGACGTACGACGAACGCGAGATCCGCCGCGCGGCCCAAACGTTCGCGGACTTCCGCCTGGACGTCGACGACCTCGTGGAGGTGCCACTGCCCACCTTCTTCGACGCCGACGACGGCGACGACCAGGGCATGGGGTACCGCGGCCCGGCCTCCTGGCGGTCCCGGATCACGTCGTGGCTGTTCTGGGAGGCCCGCCGCAAGGATCAGGAGGGGCGGCCCTATGAAGAGTGGAACGACAACTGGAAGCGCCTCGGGGCCAACGGGCTGCCCGGAACGCTGACATGGGACGAGTTCGTCGCGGCGCGCAGCGGGATCCGGCTCCGGGAGAACATCGCCAACACCCGGCCCCTGGATCTGATGACCTGCACCAACGGAGCACTGTTCCTACCGAGGGCCTACTCCGAGCTCCTGGACCGCTGGGAGCAGGTGGACGAGGACCTGGTCGGCCGGGCCCGGACCTGCTCCCGCTGCAGCGAGCAGGGCCCGCGCTGGGGCGGCTGGCGCACGCAGACCCCGCTCGGCTACGTCACCCTGTGCCCGCCGTGCTCGGGTGCCACCTTCCAGCGGTACACCGGCCACCTGCGCGGCGTCATGTACGACTCGCGCCGCATGCGCAGCATCCGCGCCGACGACTACCTGTGCCGGCTGTGCGCCGAACGCCGGGCGGCCGCGTGGGATCACTGCCACGACCACGGCTATCTACGCGGGCCTTTGTGCGGCAGCTGCAACACCTTCGAGGGCAAGAGCGACCCGCGCCACTTCCTCGAGGAGAAGGAGGGGGCCGCCCTGCACCTCCTGGAGTGCCAAGGCTGCCTCGAAGGGCGGATCCTGCCAGGCCGATACCGCGTCGGCCTCGTCCAGAAGCATCTGGAGGCGACCGAGCGCCACCGCCACCGCAGCCGCCCGTGCCGACGCCGGCCGTGGGCCCGTCACGTGGAACTCGCCCACGGGGCACACCACTTCGAGCTGGAATGCTGGCAGCACAGCACGACGTGGACGAAGGACGTCACGGTGCCCGACACCCTGGCCCTCGTACGGGACTTCGTCGACCAGGCGCTCGCCGCACGGCCGGGCACCGTAACCGTGCCTGCACAAGCCGCGTTGGGCACACAGACGCGTGCATGAACATCCGACCCCCCGCGGATACGCGTGTGAGGCCCCAAACCAGCGCATCAGCGCGGTGCGGGGCCTCACGGGCATCCGGCGGTCAGGACCGCAGTGCGGTCAGTGGCGCGTCTCCCACCACAGGATCAGCAGCGTCACGGCGCCGCTGCCCAGCTTGTAGGCGACGCCCTGGAGGAAGTGGTGGTGGACACCGTGTCCACGGCTCCCACTCCATTTCCGCAGGTGAGTGCTGATGGACGAGAGCCATCTGTCCACACGGCGTGGGTGCTTCGGATCTAAATTCGCGCTAGGCTCGGGCATGCGGTTCCTTGCGTCAGCGTGCGTTTAGGGACACCGCGAGAGGAGCCCTCCCAACTCAGAGGCCTGAGAAACCCGTTGGGACGCAGGGCTCCTTTCGCGTTCTGCGGAGTCTATCGGCGAGAAGCTGATCGGTGTAGTTGCTCATGCGGGAATGCCCGCACAAGACAACACTCTGCCTACACTCTGCCTACCTTCTCGCGCACCAGCGACACATCCATACCGAAAAAACCGCAGCTCACAGGCGTTAATGTGATCCCGGTCACCATCAAGCAGTGAAGCGGTATTCGTCGGTCTCCCCTACTGCGAGAAACGCAGGAACGGTCTTCCCTCCTGCGAGAAACGCAGGCTCCAATGCGCTCCAACGTAATCCATTGCATTCCATTTCATTGCATCGCGATGGGATGTAATGAAATGGATTACAGAGGGTTACGGCAGGGCGCCGGGCTTGAGGTCGCCTCGAAGCCTCGCGGTCTGATCCTCGCAGGAATGTGAAACGCCTCGTCCCCGGCAGCTTCAATGCCGGGGACGAGGCGTTTTGGCGGGCTCAACTACAGCTCGATCTGGATGTGCTCCACGTCGGTGAACTCCACGCCCAGACCGTGGGCGCGGGTGTTGTTGTTCCGGAAGTACATCTCCGCCAGGCCCTCGGCTGCGATGCGCTGGAGCTGCTGCTCGTTGGCGCCACCGTCGCGGGCCTCGAAGAGGCGGTCAGCCCAGCGCGGCGGCAGGGCCTGGGTGATGTCGCGGATCCGGGCGTCGTCGGTCGTGCCCGGCGCGGCC
>NZ_JBHVYK010000038.1:17005-58860 GCF_042880855.1 Streptomyces sp. NPDC058291 | reverse complement strand
GTGCCCGGCGCGGGCTTGCCCTCGTCCGTGTACGGCAGGACGTCCAGCGGGCTGGGGCCGGTGGAGGGGTAGACGATGGCGTCGGTGCCGATGGCGACCGGGTAGAGGTCGGCCGCGGCGGCGGTCTTCATCAGCTTGCGGTGGATGCCGACCCGGAAGTTGGCGAGGGCGGCGGCCCGGATGTCGGGGCGCCACGTCTCCCGCTTCAGCGCCGGCCACGGCTCGTAGTACGGCACCTGGCCCCGGTTGCGCTGCCTCAGCTTGCCGATGCCGCCCTTCGCAGTCGCCTTGATCGCCTTCACCAGCAGCGCCAGCGTCGGGTCCACCTGCTTGGAGCGGGCCATCGCGTCCAGGAACTCCTGGCCGCCCATCGCGGTGGTGACGCCCAGTTCCTCCATCACCGCCACGTACGCGTCGCGCAGCCGGTTGTACCAGGGGTCCAGGTAGCGGCCGTTCTCCATGCGCACATGCGCCTCGATCGGCGCGACCTCGAAGCCGAGCTCCACCGCGTACGCCACGGTCGGCGTCGCGTACCAGGCCGGGCCGGTGGGCCGCTCGCCCGTCGGCGTGAACGGGCTGGGCAGCCGGTCGCCGTCGACCGTACGGCCGTTGATCTGCACGCGGGACAGGTCGATGTGGCTCAGGTCGACCAGCCACGAGCCGGGCAGCTTCGGGTCGAACGCCGGACGATCGAGGCGGGTGGGGCCGCCCAGGCCGACGGTGAGGCCGTTGACGGCCGCCGCGAACGCGAGGTTCACGTCGATCACCACCAGGTACGGCTTCATGCACTCGTCATCGGTCAGCTCGCGGCACCAGTCGTACGGCTCCTCCATCAGCATCTGGTCCGGGGTGCGCAGGTGGTGGCGCTCGTACTTGCCTTTGAGCAGCGGGTGCTCGTCCGGGACCTCGCACTCCACGTGCTCGTACACCGCCGTCAGCGCGTCCGCGTTCTTCGCGGGCTTGAACGCGCCGGTGGCCTCGTCCTTCTCCGCACGCGTCGGTGGCCGCAGCGCGGTCATCAGCTCGAGGCCGGTGGTCGACAGGGTGCCGCGCGGCGTCGTCACCAGCTGCGCGTACATGCCCAAGTACCGGGCGAGGTCCGCGGGGTGCATGGTCGGGATCTTCGGGTCGTTCTTGTCGTCCCACTCCCGCGCGTCCAACGCGTTCCAGGACGGGATGCACAGCTGCACGCAGCGCCGCTTGGAGCCCTCGGGATCGCGGTAGACACGCGCCCACGGCCCGAATCCGCGCTGGGTGAGCTGCAGTTCAGCCTTCTTGATCTGCTTGACCACCTTGTGGCTGTCCGGGAGTCGGCCCGCACGCCGCTCCTCATCCGACAGGGCGGCGGGCAGGCCGTAGCGCTCCAGCGCGGACGGGGTGAGGACCAGGACGGGGTCGGCGTCACGGCCGTTGCGGTGCAGGCGGGCCTGACCGAGGCGAGCTTCGGTGATCGTCCAATCGACCAGCGCGGGCAGCGACTTGGCGGACACGTCCAGGACCAGGCCGCCGACGCAGTACGCCGACACCTGCCCGTCCTCGCAGTCGACGACCGCCAGGGGCCCGTTCTCGAAGCGCGGGTCGACCGCGGCCGCCGTGGCGGTGGTCTTCTTCGCACCCGGGCGCCGCGACGTCGACGTCGACCTGGTGGTGCTCGCCGCCGGTCGGGCGGGCGGCTTCGCGGCGGCCGGCGCCGACGCAGCCGGGGCCGGTGCCGCCGGGACGGGTTCGGCAGCGAACGTCTCCGGCAAGGCAGGTTCGCCAGGCGCCTCGCTCTCGGGGGCGGGGAAGCGTTCGGCCAGCTTCTCCAGGAGCTTCGCGTAGGCGGCGCGCTGCGGCGGCCGCGGCTCGGTCCGGCCAGCCTCCCAGTTCCCGACCGCCTCACGGCGCGTGTCGAGAGCCTTCGCGACCTGAGCCTGGCTCAGCCCGGCAGCCTCGCGTAGACGCCTGCGCTCGGCAGGCGGCGGCAGGTCGTCTTGGGCGACCTGTTCCAGCAACGCGTCCACGTTGCTGAGCAGCTCGTTCTCAGTGGGCACAGAGCTCACCTCCACTAGACACCCTACACCAATCGCGCATTGGATCGCTCATCGATTCGCACATAGATCGCTCATGATGTTAGGTTGATCGCGCAGCGCGGGGCGGGAGACAGGAGGCGTGGTGCCAAGACGAGATGGGGGCTCGGTCGTGCTCTCCGAGCAGGAGAGCTTCGACGTGCTGCACCGCGTGATCCTCCCGGCTGCGACTCAAGACGCCGTCGCCCAGCCCCGACCGGTCGTGGTCGTCGTCGCCGGGCAGCCAGGCGCCGGTAAGACGTGGATCGCCGACCTCGTCCAGGCGGTGCTGGACCGGCGCGGTGGCGCGGTGCGGGTCGGCCGGGACCTGTACAAGCCAGTCCACCGTCACTACGCCCACGCCCTGGCGGCCGACGTCCGTACGGCCGGAGCCCTGGTTCGCCCCGACACCGCGCAGTGGCAGGCCGCCGTCGAAGCCCACGGCCGCGAGAAGGGCTTCGATGCCGTGGTGGAGTCCGCGCTCGCCGACCCGGACGACTTCCGCGCCTCCTCCACCGCCTACCGCGCGGCCGGCCACCGGATCGAGGTCGTCGCCGTGGCCACCTCGGAGGCCTTGAGCCAACTGGGCATCGTGGACCGCTTCCTCACCGAGGCCGCCACCGGCGGCGGCCGGTACGTGTCCTGGGAGAACCACGACAGCTGCGCGAAGAACCTGCTGAACACCCTGGCCGTCATCGAGGCCGAACAGCTCGCCGACCGCGTCACCGTCGTACGGCGCGACGGCACTCTGCTGTACGCCAACGAGCTCACGCCCGACGGCGACTGGCGTCGCCGCCCCGCGGCGGACCGGGCGGTGCGGGTGGAACGGGCGCGGCCCTGGACGGCGCCCGAGACTGCCGTCTTCCGCCGTGAACTGGCCCGCACCGACCGGCGCGTGCACACCGAGCTGACCGAAGAGGACAGGCGCCTGGCTGTACAGCGCGACAGCGAACGCGCGGCCGCCTGGTCCGAGCCGGTCCGCCGAGCCGCACAGCCCACCGCGGCGCCGCCCGGGGTCGCCTACCACCGGCTGTCCGCCGACGAACACCGCTGGATCTTCGACGAACTGATCACCCCGACGGTTCTGGCGAACGTCACGCCCCGGGACGATCCGCGCGCCGTGTACGTGATCGGCCAGCCCGGGGCGGGCAAGCTGCTGGCCGCCAGGATGGTCCGGCGCGCGATGCGGCCCGGCACGACCAAGCTGGTCGGCGACGACTTCAAGGCCGCACATCCGGACTACCGCCAGATGCTCCGTCAGGATCCCCGCGGCGCCGGCGCGGCCATCCGCACCGACTACAAAGCGTGGTTCGCTCAGGCGGAAGAGTACGTGCGCACGCGGCGCGGCGACCTGCTCATCGAGTCCGCCCCGGGCAGCGCGGACGATGTCCTCGACAGCGCCCTCGCCTGCTCCCGGGCCGGCTACCCGGTGGAGCTGGTGGTGCTGGCCGTGCGGGAAGCGGACAGTCGCCTGGCCACCGCCCTGCGCTACGCCCGGGCCCTGCAAACCGGAATCACCGGACGGTTCACCACCCGCGCCGGGCACGACCGCTGCTACCAGGCCGTCGCCGACCTCACGGCGGCCGCCGAAACCCACCCGGCCATCACCGCGGTGACGGTGATCCGCCGCGACGGCCACGCCCTGCTGCGCCAGGAGCAGCCCGCCGCACCCGGCCGGGCCTCATGGGCGCTGGCCGCCGAACGGCAGCGCCCCTACACCGAGCAGGAAGCCGCCCACTTCATCCAGCTCTACCAAGGACTGCGCAAGGCCCTGCCCCAGCACCGCGACGAACTGGACGGCATCGCCACCCTGGCCCGCCCCCTGATGCCCGCCGGGTTCCAACGTCTGCGGATCGCCGCGCACCGCCCGGACATACGGCTGCTGCCCCTGCCGCGGACGGTCTACGACTCCAGCTCCCTCAGCCGCGCCGCGTAGAGCGCAGCAAGGCGGTCCTCCTCCTCCTCCGAGTCGGCCTCCTCCAGACGCTGCAGGTCCTGGTAGGCGGCCGTACGGCCCGCCGTCAGCTGCGCAAGGCGCTCCTCATCGGGCAGCGGGGCCCGCCGCGCGGCAGCGATCTGCTCGGTGTACCAGTGCACTACCTCCTGCACGATGTCGGCCGCATGCTGGTCCTCGCCCCCGCCCAGGCCGGAGAAGTCGGGCTGATCCGGTGTGCCGGGCATGGCAAACCCCTCACTGTTCTGATCTTGATCGGATGGGTCATTGTCCTCCCGGCCCGTCTGCCCGGTTCGGTGCCGCCACGCGCCCCGAGGTGCTGGCAGGCCTGAATCCGTCGCCCGGTCGGGCCGTGGCAGCGGGGCGGGCTCCCCAAATCCCGCAGGGCGGGCATAGGTTGACCTGCGAGTGATCATTTTTCGGGGGTGGATGTGACAGGCGGCCGGGATCTCAGGGCACTGTTCAGCACGAACGACCGCAGCGTGCAGGCCGCGGAGGCCTTCACGAACCGCGCCTCGCAGTGGGAAACGGTCGCGGCCGCGCTCACCGAGCACCTCCAGCACGTCGGTGCCCCCGGCTTCGACCCGGAGGACCTCGAGGCGCCCCGCAATCACGTGCTCGTCTTCCACGGCGTGGGCGGCATCGGCAAGACGACCCTGTCCCGGACGCTGGAAGCGGCGCTCGCCGACGCCGGACGCCGCCCCTCCCAGTGGGGCGCGCCGGGCTGGTCGGCCGACCGGATCCTGCCCGTACGGATCGACCTCGCCCGCTCGACCGGTACCGACTTCGAGCAGATCGTGCTGACGATCCGGGCTGCCCTCACCAAGGTCGGGCGCCCGCTGCCTGCCTTCGACCTGGCACTGCGCCGCTACTGGGAGGCCAACCACCCCGGCGAACCGCTGGAGGAGTACCTGCGCCGCGCCGGGCTGGGCTCCCGGTTCGGGCAGGCGCTGCCGCAGCAGATGCAGTCCGCGCTCGCCGACGTCGCTCAGGCGCTCATGCTGCCCGGCACCATCGGCTCGGTTGTCGGCCAGGTCACCGGCGCCCTCATCGGTGCGCTGCGCGAACGCCGCCAGACCGTACGGGCCCTGGCGGGCTGCGCCCGGCTGGCGGACTTGCTGGAGGCCGAACCCGACCTGGACGCCCTGTCCTTCTACCCGCACCTGCTGGCGTGGGAGCTCGCCCGCCTCCCCGACGGCAAGAAGGTCGTGCCGGTCGTGCTGCTGGACACGTTCGAGGACATCGGCGACCGCACCCGCCGCGACCTGGAACGCCTCATCCAGCGAACGGTGTGGCTGCTACCGAACGCCTTCTGGGTGATCACCGGCCGCTCGCGCCTGCAGTGGGCCGACCCCGCCCTGCAGGGCCAACTCGACTACACAGGCCCCGCCGCCTGGCCCGGACTCGCCCACACAGCAGTGCCCGCAGCCCGCACCCCCGCCAACGCCGGCGCGGCACGGCAGGTGCTGATCGGCGACTTCTCCCCCGAGGACTGCGACGACTACCTCGCCCGACGCCTCACCCGCGACGGCCGGCCCCTGATCGGCGAGAACATCCGGCAGGTCATCACCGCCCGCTCGCACGGCCTGCCCCTGTACCTCGACCTGTCCGTCGCCCGGTTCCTGGAGCTGCGCCGCAGCGGCCGCACCCCGCAGCCGGCCGACTTCGACCACGACTTCCCCGCTCTGGTCTCCCGCACCCTGTCCGACCTCACCGCCGACGAACGGCACGTCCTGCGCTCGGTGAGCCTGCTGGACGCCTTCGACGTCCCCCTCGCCACCCGGGCCGCTGGCCTCGCCCACGAAGGCCCCGCCCAGCGGCTGACCGAGCGGCCCTTCGTCCGCGACAACCCCTTCGGCCTGTGGCCCTTCCACCTCCACGGCCTGATCCGCTCCGCCGTACGCAACGCCGAAGACACCACCGACGACCGCTGGACCGAACGCGACTGGCAGCAGGCCGCCCAGCGGGCCTTCACCGCCCTGGGCGAGCAACACCAGGCCGCACTCGGACCGGACCGGCTCCTGCTGATCGCCTTCCTGCGCCAGGGCCTGCGCCTCGCCCGCGACCACCGACTGAACCTCGGCTGGCTCACGCCCGCCGCCTGGACCTACGTCAGCGACTCCGTGTGGGAACCCCTCGCCCCACCCGACACCGACAGCACCGGACTGGACACGGCCGCCGACGCCCTGGTCGAACTCCTCAGCGCGCTCGCACGCCGCCAGCACCAGCACCGCTCGCACACCGTCGCCCGTCTCACCACGGTCATCGACAGCCACCTGCTCCCCGACGACCTGCAGCACATGGCCCTGTACTACCGGGCCAAGGCCCACCGCGACCTCGGGGACAGCCCGGCCTCCCGTACGGGCATGCAGGCCGTCGCCGACGGCCAAGGCCGCCTCGCCCCTGCCGCCCGCCGCGGACTCGCCCATCTCGCCCGCATGGCCGGCGACTTCCCCACCGCCCTGGCCACCGCCCACACCCTGGGCTGGGAAGGCCGCCACCACCGCGTCGAAGGCGACATCTGGTGGCCCCACGGCGACATGGAGCGCGCCGCCGCCGCCTACGCCGCCGCACGCGACGAAGCCGAACACCACGGTGTCACCGGTGAGCGCGGCAACAGCCAGGCGCACCGCGCCTTCGCCCTCGCCTTCACCGACCCTGCCGTCGCCGACGACGAACTCGCCCTCGCTGAGCAGCTTCTGGCCGGCGTGGATCTGCGCGCCACGACCCTGATCACCCATATCGCGGCGCTCGCCCGCGACGCCGGCCGCACCGACGCCGACGTCGACGACCGCGCCCAAGTGCTGCGCGCCGAGATCCGTACAGCGGGCGTGACGTACACCGAGCTCGCCTTGGACCTCGCCCTCGCCTTCCACCACGCGGTCCGCGACGACCAGGACCAGGTGGCCACGACGATCGCCCGGCTGCGCGAGAACACCCGCGGCGGTGACTTCGCCTACTACAGCGACATCGCCGCTTTCATGGCCGACCTGCCCCTCGAGGAAGCCTCACCGACGCGCTGGATCGACGACGCCCATCACACGCGTCGGCGATGGCGAGGCCTGGTCACCGCCCGCCGCGACGACCTGCGTACTTCGCAGTGACCACGGCGCCGGCCCGGGCGTCCTGTTCGCCCGGGCCGGTTCAGCCGATCACGGACCGAGCGAAGGCGACAGTGCCGGCGAAGGCGCCCCCAGCAGCCAGTACCGCGACAGCCCACGCGTTTCCTGCCAGCACGGTCAGCGCCCCGGCGGCCACGGCAATCTGCGTGCCCAGCATCAAGATGACCGCAGCACGCACCGTCATCAGCGGCTCCTGCGATCGATCGGACGGCGCACTCACGGAAGCTCCTGGAGGTTGTTCTCGCGCCTGCGCCACTCCTTGCCGAGGCGGTGCAGTTTGCGTCGGGCCCGCTCTCCTTGCGCCTCATCCTGCTGTACCAGGTCCGACGCTTTGGGCCACGTCATGGGGTGGTTCTCCGACCAGGCACGGACCAGGGCCTGTTCCTGCTCGTTGAGCCGGCCTGCCACGTAGCGCACCGGAGGGGTCTCGAACCGCTGTGCCCAGGGAACGAGGCGGGGGATCACCAGATCCTCCGGCCCGGGAACGGTGTCCGGCTGCTCCCAACCCTCCGGGATGTAACCGATCGAGGCGCCGTGGATCTGGTGATCGCGTTCAAAGTCGCAGCCCTGGCGGGCGTACCGGACCAGGACCTTGCGCACTGACTGATCGTCGGTGAGGTCGGCCTCCTGCTCCCATGCGCGCTCGAACATCGCCACAGCCAGGGCCTGACAGTGGTCCTCCAGCACCGGCCACAGACGCAGGCAGCGGCGCAGGAAGTCCTTCATCGGCTCCGTGTCGCCCTTCATATACGCGTCGAAGGCGTAGCGGGCCTCGGCAAGGACGGACGGCCTCAGTCGCTTCGCCCAGTCGGCGACAGACCGGACTCCGGCGAAAAGGTCGGCCATATGGCCACCGATGAAGTCCGCCATCGGCGCCAGGGTGCGTAGGACCTCCTGCATCATCCGCGGCACTCCCACCTGGATGGCGAAGCATGGTGCGAGCGTTTCTGCCAGCTTCGCCAGGCCGGGCAGTGGGGGAACCAGAGCCGGGAGACCTTCGAACACCGGGGCCAGGCCGAAGTGCGACTGACGAACGAGTTCACCGAGACCGACCAGCGGCTGGAAGGTGTCAGCCATCGATGCCAGGCGGGCGGCCGGTCCCAGCACGCTCGCCAGGCTGTTGACCTGCGGCTCGATTACGGACAAGGCCGCCCTGGCCGGGTTGAGTCCGTCCAGCAGTCCCAGCGTGTTCAAGGCGGAGGGCAGTACCGAGTTCACGGTCTCGGACAGCGAGAGGATTTGGGGCTGCATGCCGGCCATCGCCGACAGCGCGGCATTGTGGGCCGTCAGTCCGTCCAGGAGCGACTGGCCGACCATCTCTCCGATGTTGGGTAGCCGGGGAACTGCCAGCTCGAGGCCGGCGAGGGCCGGGGCGAGGCCGAAGTTCGCCCGCTCGGTGAACTCGCTGAGCATCGTGCTGAGGCCGATCAGCGGTTGGAGGGCGTCACTGATGCCGGACATGAAGGAAGCCGTGTCCACGACATCAGCCAGGCTGCCCGAGTGCAGGATGGCGTCGTCAAGCAGTGGGAAGACAGCGTGGTCCAGGTCGGGTCCGCCCATGGCCAGGTCGGGCCCGTCCATCGGCGCTGCGAGTCCGGCGTCGCCCGGCTCGTTGAGCGCAACGTTTTCGGGCGAGCCGCATCCTTGCGCTGAGGGAACGAGCAGCGCTCCTGTTGCCTCGGACGGTGCAGCAGCAGGCCGCTGATCGGCATCCTCGGGTGCCGAGTCCGGCGTTGCATCCGCAGGCATCTCGGGCCTCCTTTGTTGCTTGGGTAAGTCTGTTCACCTACCTGCAGCGGGAGAGAGCTGATCCGGCACTCATTTTTCCGACACCTGCTGTGATTCACGCCACACGGCACTGTCTGACGGCCCTCGCCTCTCATCAGCCCAGCACCCGCCGCTTGAAGGGGCTGGCCGATCATCCCCCTGACACCGCATCACTCCACGTGGCAGGGTCGGCTGCGATCACGAACAGCTGAGATACGGGGGCCTCCTTGGACACGCGGATGTGGAACGGTCTGGTCGGCGTCGCGAAGGAGACGTACACCGCCTCGCTGGGCGAAGGGGTCGTGCCGCGCCCGCTCATGATGCCGCTGGTGCGCGGCGAGCTGGTCGGGCTGATCTGGGTCCGCCCGCTCAAGGTCGGCCAGGACGCGCTCGCCGGGATCGCGGAGCTCGCGAACATCGCCGCCGCGGCCGGCGCGGACGAGGTCGTCCTCGCGTGGGAGACGCACGATGTCGCCACCGCCTGCGAGTTGCCCATCGTCGGTCCGGCACCGTGCCTGAACATGGTGCTCGCCACCCGCGCCGGGCACGTGTTGCACCAATTCCCCTACACCGAGCAGCTGCTGTCCCGCAGCTCCGATGGTTGGGCGTCAGTCGCCCCGGACTGGAGGCCGGCCCTCGAGCCGCAGCCCGGCGGCGAACTGGTGCCGCCGATCCAGGCTGCGGTGGACTTCTCCTTCACGCCCATCGAGCTGGACCACCCTGACCCGTTCGGCGTCACCGTCGTGCTGATGGAAGAGGACGGCTACCGCATCAGCCTGACCGAAGCGTTCGCCCGCTGACCCGGCACGGAGAGGAGGAGTTCGTGCCCCGCAGTCTCGACGACGATGCGCCCCGCCGCATGAGCGACGCCGAAGAAGAGCTCAGTGCCGAACAACGGCGAGCCGCAGCCAATGATCAGTCCACGCTGCGCGAGCTCCGGATCGACGTGAAGCGGATGGAACGGAACCTGGCGCGGCGAAGGCGGAGACTCCGCGTGATGCGCCTGGCGCTGGCCGTCGCCAGCGTTGCCTTCCTGACGGGCCTAGTGTGGACCGTGCTGGCTTGGGGCTCCCCCTCCAGGTTCCTCCGGGTCGACATCATCTGCGGCATCGTGCTGTTGATCTCCGGGGCGGTTGTCGTGATTGCCGCACCGCGCCGGGGCTCCCTCAGCCTGGCCAAGCTGGAAGACATCGTCGACAACAACCGCGACGTCCTGCGGTTCTTCAACTCTCGCAACCACCCGACGCTGGAGGAACGGCGCAATCTCTACCGCGAAGATGTCGCCGGGGTCATCGAGCAGCACCGGGACGATAGCCGCAAGTACCGCCTCGTCCACAACGCCCTGCAGAACCTCATCATGATCGGGTCCGCAGCCACGACCACCGTGGCTGCCCTGGACACACGCAACCAGTTCACATGGCAGAACATCACGATCGTCGCCATCGGCTTCACCGTCACCGTGGCGGCCGCCTTCACCGGCTACTACAAGTACCGCGAGCGCAGCTACTTCCTACTCCAGACCGCCGACGCCATCGAGGAAGAGGCCAACGCCTTCACGCTCGGCGTCGGCCCCTACAGCGACTTCGACGCGGACCAGGAGCAGCAGGCCCTGAAGCTGTTCACCCAGCGCGTTGAAGACCACCGCAACGAGCAGCGGCGCCGCCAGCAGCAGTTGGACCAGCCCGCCGACCAGGCCGTGCCCTCCAGCCAGCCGCCAGCGGCCTGACCCTGGCCCCAGCCTCGCCGCCGGGCTTCTTTACGCGCGGACCGTACGGACTTGGACGGCACCGCACCGCAGTGGGCCGGCTCCTATGAGGCGGCCCTCACCCGTCCCATCGCCTGGTCGCGGGGCAGGAAAGGCCACATGCTCATGCGGGGCATGACGACACCGTGCTCGTTGCGCATGGTGAGCTCGCCGTCGTCTGCCTGTTTCAGCACTTCGCCCGCGTTCTTCAAGGCCAGGGCGACCCGGGTCTGCAGGCGGGGCTGGAACGGCAGGGCGAGGGGAACAAGGGCGGCGATCGCGGCGGCTTCCGGGATCAGGTTGCTGGTGAGTTGGCCGATCACGCGGTTGAAGGCGGCATTGGATTTCTGCGGCAGCCGGACCCCGGCCTTGCGCATCGAGCCCAGCAGCAGCGTCAGCATGTCCTCGAATGCGTTGCGCAGTTCGATGACGTTCTCGTAGAGCGCGGCACCGGCCACCATCGGCCAGCGGCCGCGCTCCAACCGGTGCAGGAAGTCCTTGAGCAGCTTCATGTCGATGTCGCCGGCGTACCGGTGCTTCGGCTCCACCCGGGCGAGCAGCTTGCCTCCCGCGACGCCCTCCTGCCAGGACGAGCGGCTCAGCTCCCTGAACCACTCTTCCTGGCTGCGCAGTGAGTACACGCCGCAGCCGACCAGGATCTGGTAGAGGATCTTGGCGCGCAGCGGGCGGTCGCCTCGCAGCACGGCGCCGTAGGTGACGTGCGAGTAGCCGGGCGCCTGACGGGCGAGCTGGCGGTGGCTGAGCTCGTTGAAGTCCAGCAGCGTCTGGAGCAGCTGACGCAGCTCGGCTTCGTCTGCAGGGCTGGTGGGTGTCAGTACGCCGGTGCGCTCCCACCGGCGCAGCGCCTCACGGCTTAGGTCGCCGACGTGCCCGGCTTCCGCCAGACGCAGGCTCTGCCAGCGGTCGTTCCACTCGTCAGGGTCCCCGCCGCAGGCCAGTACGTAGCTGACGACGGCCGACCAGGTGGGCAGCTTCTTACCCGAGTGTGCGTTGGACAGTGTCGCAGCCGAGACGCGTGCGTGCTGGGCCATCAGCGCCAGCGGCGGATCGCCGACCTTCTTGCGCAGCGCCTGGAGATCGCGTGCGAAGGCCACGAGCGGGTCGTCGGTCTGCGGCAGGGGGTTCATGGGGCGGGCCACGGCATCCACTCCTTCCCGAGCCCGAAGTAGGGCCGGGGCCCGTCGTGTCGACGGGCCCCGGCAGGCTTCAGGTCACAGCAGACGCTGACGCAGTTCGGCAGCCAGCAGACTGCCGGCGCCCAGTACGGCGAGAGCCTCCTCCAGCTTCATCCCGCGAGCGAGCAGGACGACCAGCGCGGCCAGAAGGATGACCAGCAGCAGTAAGGAGACGAGCGGCGAGGCCTTCGCGGCGCTCGCCGGGATGTGCGTGCACGGCCCGTTCTGCTCAGCAGGAACGGGCTCAGGAAGCAGGAACGACAAGGAAGTTGACTCCCACCACGAGACGACAGGTTCGACAGTGCTCCGGACAACGTGCTCAAGTGCCTTGCAGGGCACAGAAGTTCACCGCCAGCGGTTGCAGCCACAGAACGGCGAATCCCACGTTACCCAGGCTTACGCCTGATACCACCGATTCAGTTCCCACTGGAGGCAACCTTAAATAACAGTCCGCTCTGTTATTTAAGGGGTGGAACGCAATTGTTCAGAGGATGGTTCGGGTCCGCATTGAATAACCCTCCGAGATCACGTTCGATCTCGGTGAACCCGCAGGTCAGGTGTCAGATACGACTTAATTGGCAACTAAGTGCCTACAGTCGCTTGCGGAGGTCAATTATCCCCCTCATGCTTGGACTCGTTCTCACGTGCGCGTGACGCGCGCGCCACGGCGCGCCCGTACGCGTACGAAAGAGGCCAGGTCCAATGCTCCGGACAGGCACCGCAGAACGCTGGAGGAACCCTGTTGCAGCAGGGCCCCTCCCCAAGGTGGCAACGACTTGCAGGTCGGCCACTGGGCTTCCTTCCGTCCGACGATGACGACTCTCGTGGGACGAAGGGCGTACCACAAGAGGCAGGGCCCGGCGGAATCGCCAGGCCCTGCCGTGCTCACCCGCGTGCATCCCGCCGACGGTCTGGCCGGCGCCAGGCTGTCATGGTTCAAGGGGGTTGAGCGGGCCGACCCCAGTGCCGATGTACAGCTCGGGTTCCAGCGACAGAAGGGTCGCCTCTTCACCGGCCTGAGCGGCCACGATTATGGACGACGCCGGATGCAGGATCCGCCAGTCCATGCGCCGCCATGCCCCGGCTACCACCGAGTGGGCGCTGGTGAAGTCGGTGACCGTGGTGAACCTGCGGTTCAGCACGTGCTGGCCGGCACCAGGCTTCTCGTGCTCGGCAGCCGCAGCCGACAGCGCCGGGATCACGATCTCGGCATAGCCGTAACTGGCCTCTACGTAGAGGCCGTTGAGGAATTCGTCCCCCTCAGCCAGCGCCCGGATACAGGTGTGGTCGAACAGGACACGGATCACGAGGCGTATCGCTCCCGCCCGAGGCCCTCGAGGAACGCGCGGGCCTGGGCGCGCGCTTGATCGCTCACCGTCACGCCGGTGGCCTGTCGGACCTCCTCCAGGGCCAGCTGCGCCCGCTGCTCACGCTCCTCAGCGGTCAGCTCCCGCTGCACCAGGTCCTCCAGGACGTTGTTCATCGTCGTCCCGCGCTCCTTGGCGAGGGCCCGCAGACGGTCCCGGACGGCCTCTGTCGTCTTGATGCTCGTGTCCTGCTCACCCATGCCCTCACTCTACCGCCGGTAGAAGAGATGGCTCCAGTGATGAGTTTCGCCCCCGGAAGGTCACCGTCACGTGTTCTCAGCGGGACGGTGCGGGCCGCCGAAGTCCTCGTCGGTGAACGTCCCGAGCAGTGGCTTGCCGGCGATAGGACGGGCGTGAGGTTCTCCGCACACGGGGCCGTGCTCACTGTCGGGAGTGACCCAGACGCCGGCCCACCGCGGGTGGCGGTCCGTGATGGGTAGCCCGCAGTCCGCGCAGAGCACGACGGGAACACCGTGCTTGCGCAGCAGGTCGACAAGTCCGGTCCGCTGGAGCTCGGGGACGTGGTCGTAGTAGCCGAGCCAGCCGGACATGGTCTGAGAGGTGTTCCACGCGGCGGTATCGCGGGTGTCCTCCCAGGTGGTGTCCGGGCCGACCGGGTGGAGAAGACGCCACCCGAACACCGGCATACCCGGTCCGTACGGTTCCGGCTCCTCACGGAAAGACTGCGGAACAGCCGCCGTGTAGTCGGGACGGAACTCGCGGATCTCAGCCTCCAGGACCGGCCGGATCACCGTGTGAAGGTCATCCAGGGCGGCAAGCACCCCGGCCTCCAACGACTCCCGCTCCTCCGCCTGGTGCCAGGCGCACAGCAGGAGCTCCTCAAGAGAGCCACCGACGAAGACGGCCTGTTCGACGGTCGCGGTCCCGTCGTCGGCCACGAGGACACGGTGGCGCATCCTCGACCCGTCGATCTCGCCTGTCCACTCCACGCGCTCGCCGGCCTGCGCGGCCTTCACCGCGTCAACGGGAGCGGAAAACCGTTCGGCGAAGGCCTCAAGCGGGTCGTTGCCCTCCTCCGGGGCGTCGTCCCAGTCCACGAGCCCCAGATCTGCGCGCTGGGCTGGAGCGGTCCGAACTGAGCCTCGCTTTCCGGGCGCCTTGCGGTCCTTCTTGCGCTTCTTCGGCATCCTCGTCAGTCTCCTTCACCTTCTCGTGGCCTTCGATCCTTGCAGTCGACGGCGGCCCTCACGCCCCGATCACCCGACCCGGCGATACCCGCAGCTTCTGGTCACGCCGTACGCTCCAGCTCCACCGCGACCGCCGCGCCCTCGAGGTGTCCCGCCGCAGCGCCCTCCTGCCGGGCCGCTCGCTCGGCACGGGCCCGGCGCAGGGCCAAGGCGCGGGTGGCCTCGGCTTCACGGCGGCGCTGGACACGGACCGCTTCGATCGGTGCCGGCAGCTCCTGCGAGGACACATCCGGCTCCGGGAACGCGCGGCGGCTCAGCTCGCGCATCGCCCTGGTCTGCCGCTCGACTGCTTCCGCGATGCCCGGGTCCACCCGCCGCGAGGGCGCGACAGCCTGGTGCGCGGCGAGCGCCTGGCGGTAGCCCTCGGACGCCATCTCCCGTGTCTTCACCGGCGCTTCGGGCCCGGCCGCGGCCGCCGGGACGGGCTCCGTCGTACGGGGCTGGGGCGCGGCGCCGACCGCCAGGACCCGGATGGTGCGCACGGCGTCGGTGCCGACCGCACTGTTCGCCGTGGCGACGATCCGGGCGCTGATCAGCCGCAGCTGGGTGGCGTAGGCGGACGAGTCGGGGCGCAGGTCCAACTGCCCGGTCTCCGGGTGGAACGCGACCGCGCCCACGTGGTCGGGCAGTTGCGGGGAGACGGCGGCCGCGATCTCCGGCCACCGGTCCAGCACGCTGCCGCCGGCGGCCGGGAGCTCCCAGGCCCGGTCGGCCATCAGGGCCTGGAGCACGGCGGCGAACCCGCTCGGCTCGCGTCCGTCGCGCCGCGCGACCTGCTGACGGCGGCGGCGCGGCGCGCGGGCCTCGGTGTCGCCGCGCTTCTTGGCGGCCGCGCGGGCCTGGTGCAGCGCGATGCGTGCGAGGTCGACGCCGGACAGCTCCGGGGCGTCGGCGGAGGACTGTCCGCGGGGGGTCGTCGTCTCGGTCATCTGGGCCTCCTACCGGTGGGTGATGGTCATGTGTGAGCTGCGGGCGCCGCTGGCCAGCTGCTGGGCGCGCTGCACCAGGTCCTCGCCGTAGATGCGCTTTGCGGCCTCGGGGCCCATGGCGTTGACGGTTCCGGTGATCAGGTCCGTCTCGCCCCGCATGTACTGGCCCCAGGCGGTGGCGCGCAGGTCATCCCGCTCCTGCTTGCTGAGCTCCAGCGGCGGAACCTGGTCGTCGGCGGCGTGGTCCTGGTGCTGGCGGCGGCCGCCGCTCGCCACCGCGCTGACCTGGGCGAACGCCTTCTCCACGTCGCGCTTAACGGCGCGGCTGGACGGGGCCTGCCAGTCGCCCTCGTGCCGCTCGGTGCGGGCGCGGACCTGCTGGATGCGGTGACGGCGCGCGGCTTCCTGGGCGCCGCGCCACTGCTCCACCGCTTCGGCCCGCTTCTCGGGGGTGTCCAGGACGTTCTCCGCCCCTGCCAGCAGCACGGCGAGCAGGCCGGAACCCCGGCGGACCTTGGCCGCCTCACCGCGGAAGTGCAGCCAGCCACGGACGTCGGTCACGGTCCATCCGGCATCAGCAACGTTCCGTGCCACCCAGGCGATCCGGGGCACCGAGCAGCCGCGCAGCCAGTCCAGCTCCTGGGTGAGCTGTCGGGCCAGCTGGAAGCGTCGTCCGACGGCGTTCAGCTTCCGGCGACCGCCGGCCTTCGCCTTGGACTCTTTCGGGATGGGTGACTTGCTCCCCCCGCTTGCGAGCTTGCTCTCAGGGGGGAAGGAAGTAGTACCCGCAGTGGAAACACTTGAGGTACTGACCTGCATTGGGGTGCAACGGACCTCATCCGAAACAGCCGTCACAACCCCCTGCTCAGCCCCCTTCCGGGAGCCCTTCGCCGGAGCCCTCGAGGACGACTTCTTGCGCGGCTTGCGGACCTTGCGGGCCGCCTGCTTCGCCAGCTTCGCCATCAGCTCCCGGCCGGCCTCCGCAATGCCGGTCATCGCACGCGTGTACGCAGGCGCGGCCTCGTCCCGCAGCGCCGTACGGATCCCCAGCGCGACGTCGAACTCCACCGGGATCATCCGCGCGAACTCGCTCGCCTGAGCCGTCTCGCCGGACACCCGGGTCCCGCGCACGATGTACGCGAGCAGCCCCGCCTCCCGCAGCATCCCCAGGTGGTACTCCACGCTGCGCTCGGACAGGCCGGTGCGGCGCACTAGGTACTCGATGCCCGGGCGGCACGGGAACAGCTGCGCGAGCTCCTGGGCGACGCGCACGGTCGTTACGCCGAACTTGCGCGGCCCGTGGGACCGGTACCGCCGCGGCTCGTACAGGCCGGACCCGGCGACCCAGTGGACCGCCTGCATCCAGGAGTAGCCGTCCAGCGCGATACGGCCCGTCGACGTCGATAGCCACTGGCTCGCCTCCGGCACGTACAGCGTCGCGGGCAGCACGGAGACCGCGACATCGTCGACCGACGGACGCGGGGCGGGAATCATCGCGGCGACCGGCGCCGCCACGGCGCTCACTGGGCACCCCGAAGAAAGGTCAGAACATGATCCATCCCAGGACCATGGACCAGATCACCTGTGGACAGAGTCTGCTCAGCCGCGGATACCGCCGACGCTCCCGCCCGGCGGTCAGGAATCTTGAAACCCGTCCCGCCCCACGGGAAGGAGACCTCGTGAGCGCCGCTCGGAGTGCCGATCGCGGTGGGCTCTTTGAGTGTGAAAACTGAAGCCCGAGGAACTTCCGGGCGAATGCCCTGAACTGCGCAAACTGTCGGAGCGTTTCTCGTCACGCGAGAAACGAGGATGGCTCGAACTGGTGTGAAACGGACAGAGTCAAGCTGACACGGGGCGCCAACGTGCTGCACTATGGCCAAGACACCTTTCAGATTCACGGACGCACCACCCCCCGCAACGCGGGAAGGCGCGACCAACGGATGTGAAGTTGTTGGCCCCCTCCGTGAGGAGCGGGCGCCGGACGGAACTGGGGAGCGGATCACCTCTCTCGGGTTGCGGTCGGACGGTCGGCCTCGAGGCCGACCGGTGTTCCAAGGCCCCTGGCAGGGCTGCGGAACGGGATCGCAGAAGCCCCCTGGCAGGGGCCCTGCGGTTGTGCAGTTGTGTTACTGAGAAATGAGCGGCTCGATGGGCCGCGGCTCAGGACCGGTGGCGTCCGGGATCTGAGCAGCCGCGCTGGGTGGCAATCCAGACGGCGAGACGGGCCGCGCGAGGCCAGAGGTGGCTAGTCCCCTTGATGGCGCGCGCGGCCGATGGCCGTTAGGTCATCCCGACCCCCTGGAATCAGAGGCCGGCGTCAACATGTCCGCATCCGGCTCAGCGGCCTGCGGGAACCGCTCCGCAAGTCGCTTGAGCAGGTGCATGTAGACCGCGCGATGAGGCCGCCGCGGATGGGTCTGCCCCAACTCCCAACGGGCCACCGCGAGGCGCTTCACGCCCACGGCGTCCGCGACCTCCTGCTGGGTGAGGCCCGCGGCAACGCGCAGCTGCTGCCGCACGCGCGGCGGCGGCAGGACGTCATCGAGTAGGGCGTCCACTCGCTCCAAGGGGTTCGCGTCGGACATGACCCAGCCTTTCAAGATCGATGAACTCCTGAAAGATACACGACGGGAGTGATCTTTGCCATTACCGACCGACCCCTGCCGTACGCGCGGCTTCTCCCTCGTCATCACTGCGCCTCCGGACCGAGGAACGACCACATGCTGACGCTGGCACCGAGGTCCTGCGGCGGCCGGGCCTGTTTCGGGTCCAGCTTGGTCTGGCCAGCGCAGTGCACGAAGCGTCCCGCCATCACCAGCTCCACTCATGGGCGAGAACGGAGAACAGCACGCTCTCTCGCCACGCCCCGTTGGTGAAGACGTGGTCGCGCAGCACGCCCTCGCGCGCGAACCCGAGCTGCTGCACCACGGCGATCGAGGCGGTGTTGTCCGGGCCGATCGCGGCAGAGACCCTGTGGAGCCCGAGCTCCTTGAACGCGTACGTGACCAGAGTGCGGGCCGCGTCCGTCGCGTAACCGCGGCCCCACTCCTTCGCCGCGATGGCGTAGCCCAGCTTCCCGGCCTGAACGCCGCTGAGCCCAATCCGAGCGAATCCGATCACACTGTCGGCGCCGCGCTCGGTCACCCCGAGGTAGAACTCGGCCCGAGGCTCCTGCTGAGCGCGCTCGATCGTTCCCTCGATCATGGCGACGGCCTGAGCACGGTCGCGGCTGTCGAAGCTGAGCCACGTCGTGACCTTGTCGTCGCCGATGATCGCCAGGACATCATCGACGTCCTTGAGGGCGAACTCGCGCAGGATGACCTTGTCGCTGGTGATGCGGATCGGATACGTCAACGGTGCGCTCCTCAGGTGTCCTTCATGCGTCGAAGGTCAGCAGCGGTACGTCGTAGAGGTCAGGGTTCTTGGGGCGGGTCATCACCGGGGCGGTGACCTCGACTACGAGCATTTCGACGAGGAACTGCACACGGGCGCTGAGCAGATGACTTGTGTGGCCGGTGGCCGATCGAGCCTTCTCTCCCAGGGAAGTGTGGATGTGCGGCAGGACCGAGTCCGTCTCAGCGTCGTACGCGAGTGTTCCGCAACCCATCGCCTCTACGCCGGTCAGATGAACCT
This sequence comes from Streptomyces sp. NPDC058291, assembly GCF_042880855.1. Classification (NCBI taxonomy): domain Bacteria; kingdom Bacillati; phylum Actinomycetota; class Actinomycetes; order Kitasatosporales; family Streptomycetaceae; genus Streptomyces; species Streptomyces sp. NPDC058291. The sequence continues at coordinate 39,892 of NZ_JBHVYK010000038.1, read as the reverse complement.
TGCTCCACACCGGAGCTTCCGGGTCCTCGAGCTTCCCGCACGCACCGACGATCTCCGCCTCGGAGAACCCCGCGATGAACATGGGGATGTAGCCGTGCCGGACGCCGGTGCGGCGGCAGAACTCGGCAAGGGTGGGGAAGAAGTCGTCGCCGTGGTCGAAATTCACGGCGAAGGTCCGACCGGTGGTCAGTTCGTAGCTGCGCAAAGCGGGTTCCCGGAGGTTGTGGGGGACGGTTACGAGACGGCGCTGAAGGCCTGGGCGATCTGGTCCTTGTCGGCGGCGGTCATCAGGAGCAACTGCAGCAGGACGCGCGCCTTGAACGGGTCCAGTGTGCTGCCGGAGATCAGCCCGCGCCCGAGCAGGTCGGACTCGGAGCCGGGAAAGCCATAGGTCTGCCGGAGAACCGGACCCGATCCGGTGCGGCTAGCGAGGACGACGGGCATGCGCTTGGCGAGATCGCTGAGTGCATCCACGCACGCCATCGGGACATGCCCAGCTCCGAACGCTGCGACCACCAGGCCGTCGACGTGATCACCCAACACGGGCAGGAGCGTTCCATCGTCTCCGAGCCCGACGGTGAACACCGCGGTGCGCGCGGGCGCGGTGACACCATGCGGATCGATCACCGGGAAGGTGCTGGGGCGTGTCGTGAGCCGCACACGGTTCTCTGCGACGTAGCCGATCGGGCCGGGGTACGAGGTGAAGGCCGTGGGACTCGTGGCATGGGTCTTACGGACCCAGCGGGCAGCGTGGATCTCTTCGGCGAACACGACCACACACCCCGTGCCCCGCGCTTCGGTGCTGGCCGCGACACGGATTGCGGACAGCACATTCGCCGGACCGTCTGCTCCAGCCATACTCGCGTTGCGCATGGCGCCGGTCACCACGATCGGCGTGTCCCCGGAGCTGACGAGGTCCAGCAGATACGCAGTCTCCTCGATCGTGTCCGTCCCCTGGGTGACGACTACGCCGTCGACCGCGAGCGTCTCCACCTTGACGGCGAGCTCGAGCAGGTCGGAAAAGGCCAGTGAGGCACCGGGAAGCTGGCGGAAATCATGAACCTCCACGTGAATCCCCGTGCTGGCAAGCCCCGGTACGGCCGCGACAAGGTCGTCGGCTGACAGCGTCGGCGCCGCGCCGCCGTCCGTCTGGGCGGTCATCGCGATGGTGCCGCCGAGCGAGATCACCGCGACGCGCCGGACGTTGTCAGCCATGGTCTGTTTCCCCTTCGTGGACATCTGGTTGTGGTGTGGGTCAGTGGTCGGCTGGGAGAGAGCCCACATACGCGCACGCAGCATCGATGCCGGCCGCGGACACGAGTCGGCTGCGGGACTGGATCAGTCCGGACGATCCGTGCCGGGCGAGCTGGCCGCACCGCTCGATGAGCCAAGACCACGGCAGCTCGAGATACTGCGCAAGAGCACGGAGCCGTCCAGCAGCCGTCGGCGCCGCGGTGAGCGAGTCCGCGTTCACGTCGCGGGCCGCGATCGTGAACTCCCGGACGACCGAGGACCGGGCTGTCACGTCGACATGCCACATCCCGTCCCCGCGGACCCAGTTGGCGATCACCGCCTCCTTGTCGGGAGCGACCACGAAGCCTTCTACGGCCTCGTACGCGGGATCGGTCGTGAACTGGGCATGGATCCCCAACGACTCCATCAACGCCACGGCCAGGAACAACAGGATCCGTTCATACCGCGGGGAGGAACGGACGACGTCCTCCGGAATACAGAACGCCCGGGTGCTCGTACTACCGAGCGTCTTGGTGGTCTCCCGAAGGTACGGAAACTTGTGATCGAAGATCAGCCACGCACTGGCCTCTTCCCCCCGCTGCTCCCGTGTCCAGAACGAGGGCAGCGCCGGCAGATCCGGCAGCGCACGCAGGATGTGGCGAGCGCAGAAATCGGAGCCGAGCCACATGTGGGCGACGGTGTTCAGCCCGGGCGCGGCTTCCCTGCTAACCGCAGAGGCAGACAGCCGCTCGTACGCCCTGAGATCGCTGCGTGTCTCGGACAGAGCCTGGTCATCGGCCTGCAGCGCTTCGTCGTAGTTGCTGACGGCCCACAGAATTCCGTAGGTGAGGTCATCCAGTTCGTAGGCGGCGGGGGCGGCGACTTCGCACACTCCGCCGTTCCTCGTGAGCTTCGTACGGGCCGCGCGGCCGTCCAGGGCGTAGAACCTCGTAGGGCCACCGGTTTCGACCGCCCCGACCAACAGACCTCGATGCGGCCGCGCCAGGAACTCCTCCGCACGCCGCTGGTCAGGCACAGACACGATCACCCGGCCTCCATCGAGGCGCGCAGGGTGGACCTGGAGCGAGAGCTGGGAGCCGAGCATGGAACGGCCCCCCGGGAGGAGCGCGTGCCAGTCGACACCGAACTCCGGGGCAGGGCGCGACAGTCGAAGCCCGGACCAGGTCTCGGTCGCACTTCTGGCGAAGCCGAACGGATCTTCCGTGACCGCAGCGGACGCCGGCATGGGAAAGCCAGCCACCGCTGCTGCACCGATCCCCGCCCCGGCGCGCAGGAGCGCGCGTCGATCGAGTGCCACGAGCACCACCGTTCCATCGTCTAGACGTCGAGGGACAAAGATCCCCTCGCCGTCCGACGCTGCCGCCTGGGACAGGGCCGTGGCCAGGCCCAGCGATGTATCGGATACATGGGGGCCTGCATCGGATACATGGCCGGGCTCGGAGACACCCCGGCCGATCTCCTGCCACAGCTCGATCAGGAACCCACCAGCACCGAGCGCGCGGTCGATGAGCTCAACCTCACCCTGGTCCTTCGGAGGGCGGTCTCCGTTCTCCCATCGCTGCACCTTGGAGTGCGAAACAAACGTCTTGGCGGCCAGCTCCCGCATGGACAGACCGCGCGCCTCGCGCAGCTCCCGGATCACGTAACCAAGACGGTGCTGGGGCGACTCACCCGGCGTCAGCACATTCGGCCGTTGCCCCACTTCGAGCCCCCTCCATGTATCCAAGTCCGTGTATCCGACCGACGGATACACGCCAACCGTAGAAGTCACCGAAGATCACGCCTAAACCTGGAGTCACGGCTCCTCCAGCCGGAACCCCCAACTTCCTCTCCAGGAGGGCGAGATGACCCAGCTTCGGCATGTCCACAGCACATCGCCCACCGTGGCCGACGCGCATGGTCGGAGCGTCGACTTCACGCTCACAGGGACGACGTCGACACACGGCTGCTCCTGCACGAGACCTGGTGCAGGTCCTCCGCCGCGCGGCCGACCCGGTGCCGTGGCCATACGTGTAGCCGCAATCCTGACCGCTGGCCTGGTCGCATCGGTGCTGCTCTTGGTGATCCGCGACATCGTCACCACGGTGGCCAGCACCAGCGTGACCGGCCTGATCCTGAAGTCCCTGCTGACACCCTCCAGCAAGAGGGACCGGTGACCGCCGTGACCGTCGAAAACCGGTGTCACATGATCCGGGAACTGCGGGCGGCTCTGCGCCCAGGCGAGAGCCGCCCGCAGCTCCTGGTGCAGCAGGCCGGCGCATCAGGGGCTTACGGTGAGCTTGGGGCCGAGTCCGCGCTCGTGGCCTGCAGGACGCTGGAACAGGGCGCCACTACGGCGGCCCGACGCTTCGACGGTCCGGATGTGTGTGAAGCCGCGGGAGCCGTAGTAGTCGTGAAGGCGCTCGTTGTCCCGCCAGGCGTCGAGCCGCAACCACTGCTTCCCTTGGTCGGCGGCGAGTTGGCTTGCCCAGTCGAGCATGGAGGATCCGAGTTCCAGGCCGCTGACGTCGCGGCGCACAGCCATGCGGTGCACGTACAGGGCAGTCTCAGCGGCTTCTTCAGGCGTCCAGAAGTCTGGGTCTGCGTGGTCGTCAACGGTGATGGTGGCGACGGGGACACCGTCGTCTTCGATGATCCAGCACTCGCCGGCGGCGATGTTCTCCTTGATGCGCTCCGCACGGGGCGGGTACTGCCACTGGTCGCTCCCGCGATCGCGCAGCCAGGAAGCCGCGTGATCCCAGAGCTCGATCACGGTTTCAAGGTCGTCTTCGCGGGCTGGGCGGATAGCCGGATTGGAGCCGAGGGGCGGTTTGCTGCGCTCGTACGTGATGACGTGCCGGTCTCCCGGCAGGACGTTCATCACGGTGCGCACCGGCTTGCCGTCCTGGGTATACCCCGTGCACAGGTGGACCGCGACCGGTGTGCCGGGACCGAGCTGGAGCCTGTCGGCTTCGTCGGGCGTCGGCATCCGGATCTGGATCTCGTCCAGGGCTCGGACTTGCTCGTACCCCAACTCAGCCAGCACGACGTTGGCGCCACGGGCGATGTCGTCGGGATTCATGATCTCGCTGTTCTGCACCAACTTCAGCGGGAAATGGGAGTCGTTGGTGTTGTACGGCACTCCGTCGACGATCCGGATACGGCGCCGAACAGCCACCAGCTCGCCCTCGCTCAGCTTCAGCCGCTCACGGACGTCGCGCGCGGGCGAGATGACGCTCACCTCGATGCGCTGGCTAGCCTCACGGCCTTCCTGCGCCATCTCGGTGAGGAAACCGTCCATCTCCGGGGACAACGGGCGCTTCCGGAACTCGCCTTGGGGCCGGTAGACCATCGGCCGTCGGCTGCGGACGAAATATCCGCGCGGGCGATCACTGATGATCAGCCCCTCGTTGACGAGGACCTTCAGTCCCTGCACGGCGGTCGATCTGGTGGTGTCCCACGCCTCAGCGATCTCGGCTTCCGTTGGCAGCCGCGCGCCTGGCCCGAGGGTGCCATCGGCGATCTCGGAGCGGATCTTGTCTGCGATGCGCTGGTAGAGGGCGCGCGCCCTGCCGCTGACTCCCATGGGAGATGTCTACCGCCCCAGTAATGAGTAGTCAATCTAGCTGATCTCGGTTTCGGGACTTGACCCGCTATCGCTCTCGGTGCAAGAGTCATCGCATCGGGCATTGAGTAGTCAATCTACTTCGCCTAGTTCATCCGTGCTGTCTTGGGAGAGGAACCCCATGAACGTCACCAGCCGCCCCGCTGCCAGCCTCGCCACCGAGGACTTCGACATGGAGACCCAGGAGCTGCTGGCCGCGATCGAGGTGGAGCTGCCGGATTTCGGCGACGTCGACCTGGACGTCGCGTTCGGAACGCCGCTGGAGATGCACGAGTTCGTCACCCCGTGCGAGCTGGCCCGCTGGGACGCCGCCTCCAGCCTCAAGAAGGGCCGGAAGGCCGCACAGGCGAAGGTCGCCCACGACTTCGCGGCGCGCAGGGCCGCAGCCGAGGACATCCTCGCGACGGACCCCTCGATCACCGAGCTGGTCCGCGAGCGCCTGGTCGACGCGCTCATCCCCTACGCCGCGCAGCTGCGCATCGCGCCGCCGGCCGCCGCGTCCCTCCCGATCGCGGCCTGACAGCCCGCACCCCCCCCCGCCGGGTCTTCGGACCCGGCTCCCCCACCCGGAACCGCCCCCGCGGGCGGCGCCGGATGAGGGAGCCGGACACGGTCCCCGACAGCACAGACGCCCTGGGCGAGGCCTACCAGCCAGGTGGGTTGACCTCCGGAGTGGCCGTTCCTTTTCAACTCCACATCGAACATCCGGCGCTACGACTAGCCGGCACCTCCGAGCAAGAGATCTGCGGAGGGGTGCCACCAGGTGAGTCCTCTGGTTGAACCGGCCCAGTCCGCAGGGGATGCGGACCGCCAGCCCGCAGGCGAGATGCGGGACAGGCAACAGCGACAAGCCAGCCCTGCCGCGCAGACAGCTTCCGAAGCACCTTTTCCCTTGCCGCCCTCGGGCGGACAAGCGATCCGAACGCGCGGTGAGAAAGGGCGAAGATCGCGGGCCCCGTTGGAAGTACGACGACCGGTTCGAGTCCGGTCCGGGGCACTGCGGCCATGCGCCGCTCGGAGCAGGGCATCCCGCCCGCCCGAAACGACGACAACCCCCAAGGGATGAGGCCCCACGGGGGTTGTCCAGGACCTTGCTGGAGGCCCTGATGCTCATCAGCATCGCACGCCCGATCGGCAACACCGACTCCGACCCGGACATGGACGAGGCCCTGCGCCGCGCCCGAGGCGGGAAGTGATCGCCGTGAACTGCCGCCACCAGACCCCGTGTCCGCCGGCGAACAGCCCGGACCGCGAGGCCGCGCACATCGTCTCCCACCACCCCGAGCAGGGCTGGTCGCTGCTATGTAACGGCGTCCTGGTCTTCGACGACACTGGCGAGCTGCTGCCGGACGGCAGCGTCATCGCCCCGCACCGGCCGCTCGCTATCGCGGCCTGAACCCCCGGCGTTGCCCAGTCGCCACCGGCCCGCCCTGCGGCCCGGTGGCGGTGGAGAGCGACGGAAGTTCCCTTCCCCGCTCGTTCGGCCCTCCCCGCGATGGCTGAGGAGCACATCCCCAACTCCCCTGTCCCAGGAGGTACTTGATGATCACTATCCCCGTTGCGCTGCTCGCGGGCGGCGCGGTCTGGCTGTTCTGGAAGGCCGACCTGGCCATGGGCGCCGTGATCGCAGCGCTGATCTGCGGCTACGCCCTGGCGACCTCGCCGATCGCCAACGCGATCGACGGCATCGGATCCGGCATCGCCACGGCGGTGCAGAACGCCGGCGACGACAGCACGGCCAGCAGCAGCCGGTGAACCTGCCGTCTGCCCGTGGCTCCGGGCCCCGGTCCGGAACCGCGGGGAGGTGACAGAGCCCCCGCCCGCACAACCCCCTGATCCCTCTCCGGAAGGACTCCCACCCACATGAGCGACGACACCGGTAGCTCCGAGGTCAAGGTCGGCTCGGACCTCCACAAGATGATCCAGCAGCTCGAGAAGATCGAGTTCAAGACCGACCGCGACCTCTACAACTACGCGAAGCTCCTGCGCGCGATCGGCTTCGAGCTGTACACGCGCGTGGCGTTCGACGCCGACATGATCACCGCGATCCTCAGCCAGTACAAGGGCAAGTGGTACACGTTCGGCCTCCAGTCCAAGATCCGCGCGAAGCTGGTCGGCGCCCACCTCAAGGCGGGTGCGTCGGCGGCGAAAGTGCTCGGACTGGCGGGCGTGAAAATGTACGCGAGCTTCGTCAAACACTTCATCAGGCCCGAGCAGGAAGCCGAGGCCGAGGCCCGCAAGGGCAAGGGCTCGAAGAAGCCCGGGTTCTCCATCGGTGACAAGCCGTCTGACACCGCCGGGAAGCCCGGCGAAGCAGGAAGGGCCGCCTAAATGGCACGCCGCGCATCTCGTTCGAAGAAGTTCGACCCCCGAAGCGACGAAGAGATCCAGGAGAGCCGCGGTGCCCGGCTCACCTACGGCGGGCCCTGGGCGGTCACCGTCCTCGGTCCGCTCCCCGTGGAGCTCGCGCACGTCGCGCTCACCGGCAACCCCACCGCCCTGGCGCTCGCCTCGCTGGGGCTGGCCGGCACCGGCGCGGCCGTGTGCCGCCTGATGTCCCACATCGACGCCAAGGCCAAGCGCCCCAAGGACCAGCGGATCTGGCACCAGGTCAACACCGGTGTCGTCACCGCCGCCGCCACCCTGGGCACGGTCGTCGGCGTCGACACCCCGGCGACGGCCGCGGCCTGGTTCCTCGGGGGCGTCGGCATGGCGGCCGCGAACAACCTCTGGAGCAAGTTCTACAAGGCGGGCTCGGAGAAGAGCGCCAGCCGGTGGGAGAAGCTCGAGAGCGAGATCGGGCCTGGCCAAGCACGAGCTGAAGGAGGCCAACTCCAACGGCAAGGGCACCGTGATCGCCACGGTGGAGGCCAAGGACGGCGCGACCGCCGACGACCTCGCGCGCAGGATCCCCGCGATGGCTTCGGCCCTGAAACTGGGCAAGGGACGCATCACCCACACCGTGGACGATGACGACTCCTCTCAGGTCACCCTGCGCGTGCAGGTCGCCGACCTCCTCAAGGAGGGCTTCCCCTGGCGCGGACCGTCCGCGTTCGGCGCGTCCATCGGCGATGTCCCGATCCGCACCGGCCGCTACGAGGACGGCGAGGACGTCCTGCTCAACCTCACCGGCCAGCTGCGCGACCCGGGCCCGCTGTCCAACGGCAACGTTGAGCACTGCATCGCGATGGGCGTGAACGGTGCCGGTAAGACGCAGGGCAACCAGCTCATCCTCGTTGAGGTCGCCACCCGCACCGAGGCCACCTCGATCGTGATCGACTGCTCGAAGTTCCAGCAGGACTTCGGGCACATCCGGCACGGCATCGAGTGGCCGATCGACAAGAAGGACGCCGCCCGGCGCTTCTTCAAGATCCTGCCCAACGCGATCGAGAAGCGCACCGACTTCCTCGCCGCCAAGGGCCTGTCGAAGTGGGAGCCCGGCTGCGGCCTCAACTTCCTCGTCATCATCGGTGAGGAAGCCGCGGACTTCGCCGCCGACAACGAGCACTACCAGAAGATCCTGCGCACGGCGCGCGCCGCCGGCATCTGGATCCTGACGTCCATCCAGCGTGCGACGCACAACAACATGGACACCGACTCCCGCGCCAACTCGCCCGCCGGGCTGTGCTTCGGCCTGCGGGACGGCGCCGACTCCCAGTACTGCCTGCCGGACGAGGCAGTCGAGGCCGGCGCCTGGCCGCAGTGGGGCAACCGCAAGCCGGGCTATCACTACGCGGCGGGCCTGGGCATCCCGGAGGACCGGTGGCACGTCACCGCCCGCACCGAGCTGGCCAGCAAGCGCGACCAGGCCGACGCCGTCACCGCGGGCGCGGCGATCCGCACCCCGCTGGACGCGATCACCGCTGAGGCGTTCGGCGATCTGTACAACAACCGCACCACGTACGACGCCCCCCTGCTGCCCAAGGAGGAGGGAGAGGAGAACAACCCCCAGCAGCAGGCGACTCCGGCTCCGGCCCCCACCGCCCCCGCGGCCTCCCCGGCCGCGGCGGCGCCGGCCTACTCCGGACCGCCCGAGGAGGAGATGGACGACGTGGACGAGGACACCATCGCGCGCGAGGTCGAGGAGCTCAACGAGATGCTGCAGAACGTGCTGGACGAGGACCCCGAGCCCGGCGAGTACGACCACCTGCGCATCGAGGACGAGATCGAGGCCCCGGCCGACGACGCCCCCGTCCTCTCGCTGGGCGGCGACGACGACACCGACAAGCTCACCAGCGAGCAGGGCCGCCAGGAGCTCTACAAGCGGCTCGACACGTGGGTGCGCGAAGGCAAACTCTCGTTTGCTCCTCGCGAGGTCACCGACATCCTCCTGCGGGTCGGCCTGGCCGACACCAAGCGCTGGTTCTACCGCGAGCGCGACCGCCTCATCGAGCGCAAGGTGATCTCCGAGGACGAGTCCGAGGAGGGCTTCGGCCACTACGACATCCTCCGCTCCCCCCTCTCTAGCGACAACGGAGAGTAGTCAAATCCGGGTGCGCACGGTGCGCGGCGTCGCGCACCGTGCGCACCCGTCCCCGCCCCAGGTAGGGACCCCGCACCCTGGCCGCGCACCACCCGATGCGTACCGGTTTGTCCCGCGCGCACGGTGCGCGCCAACGCCGTGCGCACCTTACGGAAGGTAATCGAATGGCAGACCGTCCCGAGGCGCCGCCGCCCTTCACCAAGGCCCAGAAGTGGGCCATCGGCATCGCCGGAATCTTCTTCGCAGGCCTCGCCGGACTCGGTGGATACGGCTCCTTCGCCGCCGTCGAAGACGTCGCCCGCACCTACGGCTTCGGATCCCACTCCTGGATCGTCCCCATCGGCGTTGACCTGGGCATTCTCGCCCTCCTGGTCGTCGACCTGGTCCTGGAACAGCTCGACATGCCCCTCGCCCCCCTCCGGTGGCTCGCCTGGGCGTTCACGGCTGCAACAATCTGGTTCAACATGGCGGCAGTTGATACCGATTTGCCCTGGCACGAACGCGTCACCGGCCAGGGCATGCACGCCGCCATGCCGGTGCTGTTCGTCGCGTTCATGGAGGGCGTCCGGCACGCCGTACGGCGCCGCACCGGGATGACCTCCGAGCGCCGCATGGACGGCATCCGCCTCAGCCGCTGGTTCCTGGACCCCGTCGGCACGTTCGGCATCTGGCGCCGGATGGTCCTGTGGGAGGTCCGTTCCTACCGGATCGGCCTGATCCTGGAGCGGCACCGCCGCAAGGTGATCGGGGACCTCCGGTCCCGCTACGGGCGCCGCTGGCGCAGCAAGGCCCCCGCAGAGAAGCTGTGGCCCCTTCGCGGCGGCATGCTGGACCTCGCCCTGGAGCTGACGGGGACCACAGCGGGGACCAACCCCGCCGTCGGCGGGGACCACCCCGCCTTCCCGGCCCCCGCCACGGACACGACGGCCCCCGCCGTGGCCCCCAGTCCGGGGGCCACGGTCCCCGCTCTGGCCCCCGCACCGGCTCACCCGGTCCCCGCCCCGGCAGGGACCAACCCGCCGTCCGGTACCGCCACCAGCGAAGAGACCGGCCCCCGCACATCCGGGACCGCCGCCGCACACACCCACACGGCGGGGACCATCACCGTGAAGGTCCCCAACGACAGCCACACCGACGGGGACCACACCGCTCCGGCGGGGACCACCGACGGGGACCACACCGGCACCGAGGGGACCACCCCGGCCGACGCGGCCCCCGCCAACGGCCCCCGCCCCCAGCACCCGGGGGCCACCGGCCCCGTTGCTGAGGGCCGCTACCCGGAGATGGACCTCTCCCAGGGGGCCAACTCCCGCGCCCGCGAGTACAGCGCGGCCCCCGCGCGGCCCGACATCGACGACGTCAAGCTCGCCGAAGCCCGGGACCTCGCGCGCGGCATCATCCGCGCCGGATCCAGCAAGGTCTCGCGCCGCTCGCTCAAGGCCGCCGGCCTCACCGGCAAGACGGAGACGGTCCAGGCGCTCGCCGATCTCCTCAACGAGGAAATCGCCAACGGCGAGCTCGTCCTGGACGAGACCGCGTAACGCCCCGGCATGAACCACGAACCGGAGGAAGACACCGTGGACTTCACGTTCGACTTCACCGAGCAGCGGGACGAGCCGATCGAGCTGCCGCTCGCGGACGGCCCCACCCACCCGCCGACGATCCTGCTGCGGGGCCAGGTCATGGCCTCGCGCTGGCACACGCTGACCGACTGATCCGAAGCTGAGCTGTTGAAGCCAGCTCAGCTCGATCGGCTGCACAGCAGGAGGCCCGCGCCGACAACGCCGGTACGGGCCTCCTGCTGTCCGCAGATGTTCCGACAGCTCCAAGGGCTCCGAGGTGTTGAAGCCACCCCGGAGCCCCTGAAGAGGCCGGAGCCTCCCCGGGCGATCTCACGCCAAATGACCCGCCCGAGCTCCCCATCTGAGGAGGACACCATCATGCCGTCCTACGGCGAGCAGCCCCAGACCACGTACCTGCCGACTCCACTGCCGCCCCAGTACGGGCAGGCACCCGCCCCCGCGTACGGCCAGCACGTCGTCCCGCTTCCCCAGGGCACGGTCGTCTACCCGCCGACCGCCGGCCTGGACGGCGTGGTCGTCGTCCCCGGCCCGTACGGCCAGCAGACGGCCTACTACACGCCGCCGCCCGCCCCGGCCCCGCAGCCGCTCGTCTCCCCGCTCCTGATCAAGGCCGCCCTGGTGGCTTTCATCGTCGGCATCGGCGGGGTCGGCGTCTTCTTCCTGATCCACGCGATCGTGGAGCTGGTCAACGCGCTCGTCACCCTCGGGCTCATCGGCCTTGCAGGCCTGGGCGGCTGGATCCTGCTGAAGGTGTTCACCACCACGGGCACCGGACGCGGCGACACCATCAACGTCAGCGCGAAGGGCCGCTCCCGTGTCCAGGTCCACACCGGCCGCGGACACAACCGTGGCCGTCGCCACTGACCTCAAGTCCCCGGCCGATGAGCCGGTCGTCCGGGACATCGACCTGTACGGCGACGGCGACGTCTTCCCCACCTACGGCTACCTCAAGGTGCCCGGCGCGGCAGAGATCCGCAAAGCCGCCCGGGGCGAGGGCCCCGTCCCCGCGACCGGGTTAGCGACCCGCCGCCAGTTACGCGCGATGGGCCTGTGCCCTGGCGGCCACGAGCCCGTCGCCCAGATGGTCTGGCGCACCGGCAAGCGCATGGCGTGGCTGTACAGCCTCGAGCTCGCCAAGCCCAAACGCGTGCCGACGCTCGCTCAGGAAGCCGCGCTCGACAAGGCCATGGCCCGACGCCAGACCTGCCCGAAGTGCCGCCGAAGGTACTTCCGGTGCCTCCCGCTCAAAACGCTCGGCATGTGCCTGGAGTGCCACGACGGCACCCCCGCCGACCCAGCCGACTACGTCTCCGCTGCCACGCAGTGGCTGACGGCTGCCTGATCCACCCGGCCCGCCCCACGGCGGCCCGGGTGGTGAGGGGGAGCCGGACAGCCCGGCCATTCGGCCCCCGCACAACCCCGCCCGTGTCGCAGTCGACCACCGCGAAGGAGAAGACCCGGTGACTGACCCCACCGAGCCCCGCGAACCCGAACCCACCGTCCCGCCGATGGAGACGATCGCCGACAGCGACCGCCAGCCGCCCCGCCGCAGCCCCGCCCACACCACCACCGTTCCGAGGCCGGCGCCCATACGGACCCGCGACGACATCCCGCCCGGCGCACTCGCCGTCGGCGCGATCCTCGGCACCGCCACCCTGATCCTCATCCTCAAGTGGGGCATCCCGAAGGCGATCGACTGGTACCACCACCAGGACTGGGCGTGGTTCACCCAGTGGACCGCCACCGTCGCCGACCCCGTCCACGCCTACCTGACCGCGCACACCGCCGGCCTTCCGCTGACGGCCTCCAGCGCGGTCAACATCTGGCTGGGCGTCGGCGCAGTCTCCCTCGTGCTGGCCTGGTTCACCGGCGCCGTCGGCGCCCGCCTGACGTACACCGCGCACGGCGCGGCCACCGTGTACATGGTGTGGGCGTCCTCGCCCGCCGCCGGCCGAACCGTCGCCGCCGCGCTGGCCGTGCTCGCCTGGACGATCGGCTCGCTCTTCGCGCTGCGCGGCCTGTCCTTGCGCCCCGTGATCGTCCTGCCCGGGTGCGCCCGCCGGTCCTGACGGCTGCCTGATCCACCCGTACCGCCCACGGCGGGCCGGGTGGTGACGGGGAGCCGGACAGCCCGGCCGACACGGGAGGGAACACATGCTCAGCACCGAGATGCACGAAGAGGCCGCGATGCTCCTACAGGCCGTCCGCACCGAGACGGGCCAGCGGCGCGAGCACATGCTGGAGGAAGCGCGGCTGTGGATCGACCTCGCCACGATCGCCGCCTCCGACGACCCGGACGTGCCCGTCCCGGACGGCACGGTGATGCGGATCCGCACTCGCGGGGGCTCGCTCACCGTCGTCATGGAAGCCAGGGACGAGGGGGTCCGCGTCTACCCGTGGGCCTGCCTCGGCTGCGGCGGCAGCCGCGACTTCGGCACCTCGAGCCGGAAGGACGCCCGGGAGGAGGCCACCCGGCACGCCCGCGGCTGCTGGGTACTGCCCGAGCCCGCCGACGATGCTCCGGCCAAGACCCTGTCCGCGGCCTGAACGCCCTTCGCTGACCTGACGGTTGCCTGATCCACCCGTACCGCCCACGGCGGGCCGGGTGGTGACGGGGAGCCGGACAGCCCGGCCGGAAGGGACTCGCCCATGACCGCCGCCCCCGACATCGCGCTCCCGGCCGCGCACGGCCTGAGCAAGAACCTGGACGACGCGTGCCACGACGTCGAAGCGAAGATTACGCGGACCGACTCGAAGGCCTCGTTACTGCTGGCCTTCGACGGCGCGGTCCTCGCCGGACTTGCCAGCGTCGCCGACCAGGACCTGCCGCTGTCCGCCCAGATCGCCGGCGGACTCGCCGTCCTCGCGCTCGCGGCCGCCGCCGTGCTGCTCCTCCTGGTCGTGCGCCCCAACCTCGGAGGCCGCGGCCGCGTCATCCGCGAAGGCTTCCCCTGCTGGGCGCAGTTGAGCGAAGACGACCTGATCACCGCGATGCGCACGGACACCCGCGTCACCCGGGTCAAGTCGCTGTCCCTCATCGCCGTCGCCAAGTTCGAACGCCTCACCCGCGCGGTCGACACGATCCTCGCCGCGCTCGCCCTGCTCCTGGCCGCCGCCGTCCTCGCGGTCGCCGGATGAGCAGCTGGCCGTACGCGCTCGTCCTGGTCCTCATCGCCGTGGCGGCCACCGCCGCCCGGCGCACCCACCAAGTCGACACCGACAAGGAGTAGCCCCGTGGCCCTCACCCTGTTCGCCCGCCGCCCCGCCCCCGTCGAACCGCCGGTGCCCGAGCCCGCACCGTGGCCGGAGATCGGCGAGACCTGGAAGCCCGAGGGCGTCAACATCGTCCAGCGGTACTACAACCAGGCCCACGCGGTCGTCCTCGTCTACACCGCCGACGACGGGAAGACCGGCACCTACTACGCGGTCGCCTGCCTCGGCTGCCACTACGCCTCCGCACAGGACGGGAAGCGCACCTACAACACGCGCTACAGCCTCGCGGACGCCGCCAAGGCAGCCAACGAGCACGCCACGACCTGCCGCGCGCTGCCCCGCGACCTCCCCGCCCGCCCGGACGACGACACCGCGCGCGAGCAGCTGCACGCCTGGGCGCGCGGCGCCCGCCGCCGCAAGGAAGACCTCCAGGTGTGGATCTGCGACCTGGACCTGATCCGCCTCACGCTCCAGCGCACCAACGACTGGATCGTGGGCGTGCTCCAGCAGCTGGCCATCGACCAGCCGGATGTCCTGCGCATCGAGCGCAGCCAGTACAGCGACTACGTCTCCTACTACGCACGCTGCCTCCCGGAAGACTGACCGGCGCTCTCCGCGCGCCCCCGCCCGCCGGCCTCCCCGGCGGCCGGGGCCGTGCGGTGTCCGCCCGGTCAGCAGAGACCAGGCGACCGGCCCTCCCCTGGAGGTCACCGTGCCCCTCGCCCGCCGCTCCCTGATGGACATCGCCGCCGAACGCTTCGGCTGGCGCCGCGCCTACGGCACCACCACCCAGGTCGACGAACTGCTCACCGAGCAGACCGAGACCGCCTACCGCGCGGCCGCCAGCCACACGGCCTTGGCCACCGCGAAGAACACCGACGTCCTCGCCGTGCAGCCCGGCGTCGTCGACGCCCGCGGCCGCGTCCTGGCCGACGTCCTCTTCCTCGAGGGACTGCTCGCCGGGGCCCGCAACAACGGCCTGGCCCCCGAGCTCATCGAGCGCCTGGAGGACGTCGTCGACCACGGCCACGAGCTGACCGTGCTGCTCGCCGACACGATCCGCACCACCGCCGCCGCCCACACGGACGGCCGCTGAGACGCCCGGGGCGGCCGCAGGCCTCCAGACCCGGCCGCCCCGGAGCAACACCCCTCCTCCCACCAGAGCGCAATCCGACAGAAGAAGGAGCACCCCAATCATGAACCGAGCCGTACACCGCGCCGCCATCACCGTCGCCAGTGCCGTGACCGAGGGACTGGACATGACGACGGTTCTGATCGGCGGCGCCATCGGCGCCTGGGCGGGCTACACCTACTACCCGGAGACCTGGTCCGGCGACTGGCGCCTCGCGGCCACCGGAGCCGTCGCGGTCGTCGCCGCCGTCGCCATCAACGGCATGGCGGAACTGTTCATCACCCCGCTGCGCCGCCTGGTCACCAAGTCCCGCCACAACCGGCCCCAGGGCAGCGGCAACACCGCGCCCGACGCCCCAGCAACCCTGAACGAGGGCCTCGCCCAGGTCACCGCCGCCACCGAGGACGACGCCGCCAACCGTGCCGCGTCGGCCGCGTGGCGGATCGACCAGGGCGAGAACTTCCTGCGGGACGAGGACCGGTGGCGCGGCTACGAGGACGGCGAGGCGTCCTTCTTCCTCGCCCCGGGCGTCTGGCTCCACTACCGCAGCGACAAGAACAAGTACGGCAACACCGAGCCCCTCTTCACGCTGCTGACCGGCGATGGTGACGAGCCGGTCACCATCACCGGCATCGACCAGATCCGCCACCACCTCACCGCCCGCGCCGCCGGCCTCCCGGCCGCACCGGCCACGGCGGATGACGCCAGCGAAGACCGTGACGAGCGCGACGTCCTGGCCGACGACCTCACCGGCCTGCACGCGATCTGACGGACTGCCCGTGCTGCCCCGACTCGCGCCGTGCGGGCCGGGGCGGCGCGGTAGCCCCTCAGCCCGCCCGATCGCCCCGGAAGGACACCCACGTGCAGTTCCACAAGAAGAAGCAGCAGAACCAGCTCACCATCCGGCGTTCCGGCCTCTTCGTCTCCAAGAAGATCACCGCCGACATCGAGGCCGCCGCACCCATCGCCCAGCGCCTGGTGATCGACCACTTCGGCCGCCGCCCGTTGGGCTCGGTCGAACTCGTGGTCACCAAGACCAACAAGCTCTCCGGCCTGGTCGCCCAGTCCGTGGCCGTCGCCGCTGGCATCAAGTACGACGTGTGGCGCAACAAGGTGCTGAGCCTGACCGAACGCCCCGGCGACATCTACGCCGTCACCGTCATCGGCCCCAAGAACTCCATCAAAATCTTCCTCAACGCCCAGCGCCTGCGCCGCCGCAAGGGTCAGGAGGTCGGCCCCACGCTCGTCTACGCGATGGTCGAAGTCGATCAGCTGTGCCGCAAGGGCGGCCCTGACCGTCAGATCGCTCTGGCCCACCACGAGATGGGCACGCACGTGCTGTCCAAGGCCGCCGTCAAGAAGCTCTACAAGCAGTTCCACGCTGCCGAAGACGAAGCGGAGAAGGCCACCCAGCAGATCATGGGCAAGGTCGTGCGCAACCACCGCCGCCAGGAGGCTGAAGCCCAGCGGCAGGTGCCCGCCGCGGCCGCCGGACGGTCCTGACCTGCCACTGTGCCGCCCCGGCCCCCACACCGGTCGGGGCGGCGCGGTGCCCGGTCAGCCCGCTCCCAGGAGGATCCGTTGCCCCCCACCCCCACCATCACCAAGGCGGCCCCCGACCGTCTCACCGCCGTCCTCGCCGACATCCTCGGCACCGACTGGACGCTGCCCACCGTGCCGGAGTGGCCCTCGGTCTTCACCAGCGAGGCCGCCGACCATGACCTCACCTGCTACCCCGACTGGAAGAACGGCCGGATCATCTTCGAGCTGTCCCCGGCCGGGGCCGCCTCGAGCGATTTCGACCGCCGCCGGTTCGCGAAGTACAGCCCCGACCTGACCGGCTACGACACCATCCACGACTGGATCGCCCGCGGCGACCTGACCGCCGTCGCCGACGCCCTCGCCCTCATCCTGGAGCGGCTGGTCGAACAGCCCCTCCCCGAGCGGACCGCGAACACCAACCCGCTGGAGAGGGAACGGGAGCAGCTCGCCAAGCAGGCGCGGGAGCTCGCCGCGCACGCCGCCCAGTTCGCCGCCGGCCTCGTCTGGTCTCAGCCCGTCGCCGACGACGCCCGCCACCTGGTCAGCCTCGCCCAGAACGCCGCGCACACCGCCACCCGCGTGGACGAGCTGCGCGGCTCCAAGAGCACCCCCCGCTGACCCGACCTGATCCGTCCGACACCACACCCCGAAGGGGACTCGCATGAAGGACTGGAACACCGACGATCACCGCATCGCCGACACCGAGCACGGCACCCTCGTCTGCGCCGGGCACACGCCGCTGGTGATCGCCGACTGGGAGGTCACCGAGAACGCGCCCGACAGCGACGGCCGCATCTACAAGTCGGTGGGCGGCTGGCTCGCGAACTGCGAGGGCAGCGGCCGGATGGGCGACCCGTACGTGAAGCCCGTCCCGGCCGGCCGCGCCCGGCTCATCCGCAGCGAGCTGCGCGGGCAGCAGCCCATCGCCCACCGCGACGTCCACATCGACTACGAGAGCGTCAGCCAGCCCTACCCGAACACGTGGGACCACCCGGGCTACCTGGTCACCGTCTCCTGGATGGACCGGCGCATCGACGCCAGCGGCCAGCCGATCGAGGAGGACGAGATCGGCCGCACCGAGTGGACCCACCCGGACACCGGCGTGGTCTTCGACCTGACCGAGGCGTACGTGCCCGAGGGCGAGGTCTACCACGACGACCCGGAGCACCCGTACTTCGTCTGGAGGCACTACGACCGCTGGAGCGGCGGCGTCCCGCTCCTGCACCAGTTCTGGGGGATCAACGGCAAGGTGCCCACCGACGGCGGGAAGCGCATCACCGACGGCGAATGGGTGAAGGTCGCCGACGCCCCGACGTTCTCCGAGCGGCGGGCCGCGCTCAACGCAGCCTGGTCCTGACCGTCCCGTAGGACGCGGCGTTCCTCCGTGCCGCCCCGGCCTCACCTGGCCGGGGCGGTCGCGGTGTTCCGCCACGACCAGGACCAGGACCGGAAGGAGGGGAGGGGCATGCCTCAGTCGTACTGGGAGGTTGACGTCCCGACCAAGAACAACGACCAGGGGCGGCGTCTCCACGTCTTCGTCGGCCTGGCCGACAGCCCCATCACCGCCCGCAAGGCAGCGCACGACGCGTACGACAAGGCGCTGCTGTTGCACCAGGCCGGGCAGGAGATCCCGTACGAGTTCGTCAGCGGTTGGGGTGCCCGGGGGCTGCGGCCCGACTGGGACCTCGACTGGAACAAGGCGACGGCCGCTCCGTGGGTGAACCCCCACGGCCTGCTCGGCACATGCCGCACGTTTTGAATCCGCCCCGGGACAGGCGTCAAAGGCGTCCAAACCAGCCGCCTGCCCCGGGCCACCCATCCCGTACGAAACGAGAGGGAGACACCAGTATGGCCTCCACCGTGCGCGTACACGCCCCGTCCGGACAACGCGCCCTGATCATCACCTCTCTCGCGGTGCCGCTGACCGGCTGGACCGTCCACGCGCTCACTCTGCACCGCAAGTTGGCGGCCGCGCGGCGCGACCCGCTGACCGGGCTGCACGGCCGCGACGGCTACACCACCCGGGCCAGCGCGCTGACCGCCCGCTTCACCCAGGCCGCGATGGTGGTCCTGGTCGACGTCGACTACTTCAAGCAGATCAACGACCGCTTCGGGCACGCCGCCGGCGACCGGGTGCTGGTCGCGACCGCGCAGCGGCTCACTGCCTGGGCGGGCAGCCGCGGTGTGGTCGGCCGGCTCGGGGGAGACGAGTTCGCGCTCGCGGTGCGGATCGGCCCGGCGCGGCGCCGCCTGCGCCTGGACCAGCTCGCCATCGCGCTCGCGCAGCCCGTCGACATCGGCGACGGCCGCCTGGTCGACGTCGCCGTCTCGATCGGCGCCGCCACCCCGGACCGGACCGGCACCACCGACCTGTCCGTCCTCCAGCGGGCCGCCGACGCCGCCATGTACGACGGCAAGCACACCGGAGTCGCGGTCCTCGCCGACCGCTCCCATGCCACCGTCCCGTCCGTCAACGGCCGGCGCGACGGACGGCCGGGCACCGCGAGCCTCGGAGCGGCCGCATGAAAGCCCCCACCCTGTACGCCCCGGACTTCATCCGCGGCATCACCATCAAGCAGCCCTGGACGACGTGCATCGTCCACGGCGACAAGCGCGTGGAGAACCGGCCCCGCGACTGGGCGCCGGGCTGGCGTCTGCTGCATGCCGGTGCGGAGAAGGGCATGGACCGGGCCGCCTTGCGCGACCCGCTTGTGGCCCGCACGATCCGCGGCCACGAGCTGCACTTCAGCGCGGTCCTCGGTATCGCCCGGATCACCGGATCCCACACGGACGACGGTGCCCCGTGCGGCCCGTGGGCACAGCCCGGCTGCTCCCACCTGGACCTGGACGACGTCCACGCCCTCCCGCTGCCCGTGCCCTGCGGCGGGGCGCTCGGGCCCTGGCGCGTTCCGCTGCCCGTGTTCGAGCAGGTCCTCCTCCAACTCCCCCACCTGAACGAGCTGTTCCCGGAGGCCACGTCATGAGCCGTCCCGGCGTCGCCCATCCGACCTCGGGCGCCGACCCCGACCCGCGTTTCCCCTTCCCCCACAGCCCCACCCCGACCCGCTGCCAGCTGGAGCCGACGCTGTTCGACTTCACCAACGGCGACCGCACCGCCGACCGGGCGGCGACGGAGAAGCGACTGGAGCAGGCCCGCAAGGCATGCTCCCGCTGCCCCATCGTCAAGGACTGCCTGCGGTGGGCACTGGTCAACAAGCCGGTCACGCGGTTCGGCATCTGGGCGGCCACCACCCCCGGCCAGCGCACCGCCCTGCGCAAGCGCATGGTCGACCGGCTCGGGCCGGACTGGATCGACGTCCTCGCCCGCCAGGACCAGGCCCGCCGTGAGCAGACCGCCGCCGCCCGGCACACCCCGCTGACCGTGGACCAGGCGCGCATCGTCCGGCTGGACCGCCAGGTGAACGGGCCGATGCCGACTCACCGGCTGGTCACCCCCGAGCTCCAGCAGCGCAACCGCACCCGGCTCATGGCCGGCCTCAAGGCCGCGTCGTAGGAGGCCGCGATGTTCAGCGACTGGCAGCAGGCCCTCGAAGCCGAGGGCCTGCCCCTCAACCCCACCAGCACCGAGCAGGAAGCCGCCGCGGCCCGGGTCACCGCCCACCACGCCAGCGACAAGGAGGACCTCGTCCTCCTCCTGGACGCCATCGGCCTGCCCGGCGACGACGACACCCTCACCGCCCTGCTCCCCCTCCTCCCCGACCATGCAGGAGACACCGGCATGACCGAGCGCACCCTCAACGCGACCGAAGCGATGGCGCTGTCCATGTACTACGACGGCACGGACACCGCCGCCGTCACGGACGCCACCGGCCTGACCGAGGACGAGATCACCGCCCTCGTGGAGGCCAACGACCCGCCCCGCACCACGGCCAACGCCGACGCCAACGAGGCCGGGGAGAACGAGCCCGACGGCAGCGCGGCCGCGCACAGCGAGGTCGGTGACTCCGTGGAGCAGCTGCTCGCCTGGGCTGAAGCCCACCCGACGGCGGGCATCCGCAACAAGGCCGTGCGGGTCCGCAGCGACCTCGCCGAACTGACCACCCGGCGCGCCCTCGACGACGCGCAGCACAAGGCCGAAGAGCGCGTCACTCAGCTCAGGGCCGAGCTGGAGAAGGCACAGGAGGAGCTCCGGGCCGTCAAGGCCGGCACCCTCCCCGCCCCCGCCCCCGCCCCGGCCTCCGACCCCGAGACGGTGACGGCAGCGGCCGCGCCCACCCCGATCCGGTCGGGACTCAGCAGCGGACGCACCTCGGAGGAACTCGCCGCCGTCCGGAAGTGGGCGCGCGCCAACGGCTACACGGTTGCGGACAAGGGCATCGTCGCGAAGCGGATCCTGGACGCCTTCGACGCCGCCCACCAGGCCCCGGCCGCGAAGGCGAGCTGACCCATGGCTGAGGTGATAGCCCTGGACGGGTTCCTGGACGAAGAGACCGTGCCCGGCGACCTCCATGGGTCAACGGCACGGTTCCGCATCTTCGTCAGCCCGACGGACGAGCGCACGGACGAGATGGTCCTGCCCTGCACGGCGACCGACCCGGGCATAGCGGCCGCCGTGCTGCACGACCTGGTCCCCGGCGACAAGGTCCGCGTCACCGGCTACTTCCGAGTGCCCCGCACTCCGGACGAGCCGATGTGGCTGGCCGTCACCACGCTCGAACTCCTGCAGACAGCACCACAGCACACCGACCCCGGCGACGCCATCACGGCGATGCTGGAGCGCTACGGCCCGTACGTCTGCTACATCGACGCCGACACGGACGAGGTGCCGGTGTGGACCGAGACCGGCGCCTGGGTCGGCGTCGCCGACACCCCCGCCGACATCGCAGAGCTGCTCGACTCCTACGAGCAGCATCACGGCGTCGGCGGCGACTAGCCGGAGGCCTGCTGTGCCGATCCGGCCCGAGAACGTCCTCCGCTACCCGCCCGACTGGCCGGAGATCAGCCTGGCCATCAAGGAACGGGCCGGGTGGCGGTGCGAGTGCGAGGGCGAATGCGGCCGGGGCACCCACCCCGGCCGCTGCCCCAACGTCCATGAAGGCGAGGCCTACGGCACCGGCAGCATCGTCTTCCTCACCACCGCCCACCTCGATCACATCCCCGAGAACGTGGCCCCCGCGAATCTGCGCGCGATGTGCCAGGGCTGCCACCTGCATTACGACGCTGGCCACCACGCCGTCACCCGCGCCCAGACCCGCGCCCGGGCCCTCGCGGACGCCGGCCAGCTCGCCGTCGACATCGGCGCGGCCGCCATCCCGGTCATGCCGCCCACCCGGCCGCAGGCCCCGCCCACCGTCCCGGCCCCCGTCACCGAACAGCTCCTTCTGGACCTCCCCGAACCCCTCGAAGGGACCCGCCCGTGAAGCTCACCGTCGAACAGGGCCACCTCGCTGCCGCCGTCGGCTACGCCGCCCGCAGCCTCCCCGCCCGCCCGCCGATCCCCGTGCTGGCCGGCCTCCTCCTGGACGCCACGGACGACCGGCTGCGCGTCAGCGCCTTCGACTACGAGGTCAGCGCGGACACCAGCTGCCCCGCCACCGTCACCGAGAACGGCCGCGCCCTGATCTCCGGACGGCTGCTGTCCGACATCATCGGTACGGTCCGCGGCGACGTGCACCTCGAACTCACCGGCGCCCGCATGCTGCTGCGGGCGGGGGCCGCCCGCTTCACCCTGCCGACGCTGCCCCTGGAGGAGTACCCGGCCCTGCCCGACCCGGGCGCCACCGCCGGCACCCTTGCCGGGCCCGCTCTCGCCGAAGCCGTCGCCCAGGTCGCGTGCGCGGTCGGCAAGGACGAGGCCCTGCCCGTCCTCACCGGCATCGGCCTGCGCCACGACAACAAGACCGGCACCCTCACCCTCTACGCCACCGACCGCTACCGGTTCGCCGTCCGCACCCTGGCGTGGAAGGACGCCGACCTGACCGACTGCACCGCCGTGATCCCCGCCAAGGCCCTCACCGACGCCGCCAAGGCCACCGCCGACGACACCACCGTCGACCTCGCCCTGCCCACCGGCAGCTCGGGCCTGTTCGTCGTGCGCAGCGAGAACCACACCACG
>NZ_JBHVYK010000038.1:11872-16907 GCF_042880855.1 Streptomyces sp. NPDC058291 | reverse complement strand
CGGCCCCCGCGGCCACCACCGCCTGACCCCCGCCCATCCCTGCAGCGCCCGGGGCGGCCGCCGACCCCGAGTCCGGCCACCCCGGTGCCCCACCCGGAAGGACATCTGTGCCCCAGCCCGTCAGCGCTTCGGCGCGTCCCACCATCGTCGTCCTGTGCGGCTCCACCGCCCGCTGGGACAAGCTCGCCGAAGCCAACCTGTACGAGACCGCGGCCGGCCGCGTCGTCCTCGCCCCCGGCTGCAACCTCAAGGAGCCCCACCCCCTGTGGGCCGACCAGCAGCAGGCCGACCGGCTCAAGCGAGTCCTGGACACCCTCCACCTGCGCAAAATCGACATGGCGGACGAGGTCCTGGTCGTCAACCCCGACGGCTACATTGGCGCCAGCACCGCCCGCGAGATCGACTACGCGCGCAGCCTCGGCAAGCCCATCCGGTACACGGAGCAGCCGTGACCGACTCCCCGGAGACGCCCATGGACCCGGTCACCCCGTTCCCGCCGCTGCCCCCGGTGGCCGACGCCCGCACCGCCCTCGTCTGCGACGAACGCGCCTGGCCGTACCGGTCCGCGTGCACGGCCGGCGGCGGCATCGCCCACCTGCGGGTGTGGTGGGCCGGAGAAAACGGCCACGTCGCGGTCGTCACCGAGACCGGCCTGGGAGCCTCCACCACGAACAGCGCGGGGGAGATCTGGGCCGCACTCACCACCCGCTTCCCCGGCCCCCTGGTCCTGCTGGAGCACTGGCCCGCCGGAGACGGCGCCGACCACGACCGACTCGATCAGGTGGCCATGGAAGGCCGTCGCCCGACCTGGCGCCGGATCTGGCCCACCCCGCCCACCAACCCCGACCACCACCTCTGCCAGGCCTGGATGAAGGCCTACGGACACGACCTGCTCGCCGTCTCCCAGCCCACCGCATAGACGACACCCCACAAAGAGGCCCTGCCCCCAACCGGTTCACACCGGGCGGGGGCAGGGCCTCTTTGTGTGTTCTGGGGTTATTGGGAACTCAGGCAGGCTGCTGCTCGTGCTGGGTCAGCTCCTGGAGCAGCGTGGCGTACGCGTCCGGGTGCTGCTCGCGCAGGATCCTCAGCCATACGCGAGCGCCGTCAGCGAAGGCTGCCGGCTCCATCTTCAGGTGCAGCTGGGTGACCACCGAGAGCGCATCGCCGTACGACAGTTGGTCCGGCTGATCAGCCTCGGACTGCGCCGCGCTCTTAGGGGCCTGCGCCTCCTGGGTATTAACGGCGTTAACGGTCGGCGGGGTGGGGGAGCCTGCCGACACCCCGCCCTCGGGGGTATCAACGGCGTTAACGGTTGAGGCCTCGCCGGTCTGTTCCACCGCAGGCCTGCGCCGCTGGCGAGGGGCCTTCGCGGCCTCGATGACCTTCTTCGCCTCGCCCGCCTGCTGCGCCTTGGGGAGCCGGCCGATCCGGCGAGCCGGTTCCACCTTCAGCTCACCCGTCTCCACCTGCTCCTGGAGATCGGGCGTGAGCTCCAGGAGCGCCAGACGCTGCGACACCCAAGGCGGTGTCTTCCCCAGCCGCCGTGCCACCTCGCCCTGCGATCCATGAACCTTCACGAGATCCTGGATCGCCTTCGCCTGGTCCAAAGGCGCCACATCCTCGCGGTGGATGTTGGCGATCAGCGCGGACTCCAGGAGATCCGCCGCACTTGCCGCAAGTTCGTCGTTGACGTCGATCCGCAGCTCTTCGAGCCCGGCCAGATGCGCGGCAGCCAGACGCCGGTTGCCGTCGATGACGACGTACTCGGCTTCAGCGAGCGCGTCTTCTTGCCCAGGGTGCGCCGTCAGGAAGGCAGCTCGCCGCGCCACGGTGACCGGCTGGATCTGCCCCTTGGCCCGCAACGAGTCCGCGGTCTCTTCGAGGTTGGTGAGTTCTTCGCGCGGGTTGAACGGGTTGTGCGCCAGCAGTGCCAGCTTCACCGAGGCTGGCGGCCTCTTGCCTTCCCCGTTCATGATCTGTGAGCGGGTCCGGACGCGACGGGGTGCTTCCTGCTCTCCGTCTGGCCCGTTCTCGTCAATGTTGAAGCCGCGTGTGACCCGCTGCTGGCCGGCCTTCTTACTGGTGTTCCTCATACCGCCAGTTCCTTCGCCAGGTCGCGCATCGCCTGCGCGTGTTCGCTGTCCGGTGCGTACTCAAGCAGCGGGATCTCGCCGTCAGCGGCCTCGCGGCCTTCCTTCAGGTCACCGATCACCGCCAGAACGGCGGGGGAACTGCTCTTCTCCCACTCATCCTTGTTCTCTTTCACGAGCTTGCCGCGGCGGCTGTCGTACGCGTTGATGATCAGACCCAGGTAGTCGACCTGGATCCGACCCTTCTTGCACAGGTCGTCCTTCTGGGACTTCAGCAGGCGGAAGGCGCGGTGGGATGCCTTGTTGGCCCAGACCGGGGTGATGACACCTGATCGGTCGGCGAGTTCACCTTCGCGGCGGCGTACGTAGTACAGGGCAGTGTCCATGTTCAGGCCGAGGCTGGGCGGCCCGTCGATGATGATGACGTCGTAGTCCTCTTCGAGCGGTTCCAGGGCGCGTTCCAGGGCAGCCTCGCTGAAGCTCACCTTGGACAGGGCGACGTCCCTGAGGAACGCGTCGTCGGACGCGGGAAGCAGATGCAGCCGCTCACCGAAGCGCTTCTGGTCCAGGGCGACCAGCAGGTCGTGGATGTCGCCCTTCGCGGTGCCGTCCATGTGCATCATCAGCGTCTCAACGTCGTCCTCGTACATGAGGTCTTCGAAGCCGAGCTCGGCGGTGAGGTGCCCTTGTGGGTCGTAGTCGATGATCAGGACGCGACGGCCGGCCTCCGCGAGAGCCTGGGCAATGCCGGAAGAGATGAACGTCTTGCCGACGCCGCCCTTCTGGTTGGCCACTATGACGCGCACGACCGGCTGCGACACCAACGGAGCGGAGGGGGAGGGGTGGTTGTCGAGCCACAATGTCAGGGCCTGCGCCAGCCCCTGCACGTAGGTGACGCCTCGGTCCGAGCACACCCCCTTGAAGTTGTCGGGCTCGCCGACGGGGAGAAACGTTCCCCAGGTCTTGGCGCCGTCGGTCTTCACCTCGGGGAGACCGTCAGCTTCGTACCAGGCCTTGATGGCGTGTTCGGCCGCGTCCTGGATGTCCATTCCGTGCTCAAAGGCGCGGATTTTCAAGTGCCTGCGCAACTGGGGAGTGAGGGCTGTAATTAGCTTCTCTCGCTCTCCCCGGGGGCTAGGGATGCTCATGCGGCCGAACTTTACTAGGCGGAACCTGCCTCGGAGCAATCCCACGCCATGACCATCACATCGGGCGAAGCCATAGCCACGGAGGACGCAGCGACACGCCCACGCCGCACGCGATGCCCGCAGCGACACAGAGCTACCTCTACCCTCTGTGCATGCGGCCGCGGTTGGGCTGCGTTCCCCAGGACGCTTCGGCCCATGAGCGTCCCGCAGCGGGAGCGAAGGAGCTCAGCTTCACGCCGCGGCGTCACACGCAGCAGACACTCGGGATCGGCTCCATCGCCGTACCGGCGGGCCGAACGGTACGGGGAACAGGACCCCCTGATGCGTCGTGACCGGATCAGCCGCCTCGCCTCCCAGCGGCGCCTCTACACCAACGAGACCTACGACCAGGCCCGCTCACAGCTGCGCCCCGCCCAGCCGCCGATCCCCGCCGCGACGGGAGAACAGCTCCGCTTCGAGGCGGACCTCTTCTACCAGGTCCTCGACTCCCGCAGCGACTTCACCGCCTACCCCTTCGGGATCCGCCGCGTACGCCCCAGCAGCGACAGCATCGAACTAGAAGTGGAGAGCGAACAGCGCGCACGCGAGATCCTCCACACGATCCTCCCGTCGTACGAGCCCGGCGGCGAGGTCCACGGCATGCCCGGCCTGCGAATCTGGCAGCGCACGAGGGACGGCATCCAGATCCACCAGTCCTGCCGGGCGACGTCGGCATGGCTCACTGGCCTGCCTGCCAGCGTCTGGAAGCGAGTGGAGACGGAAGCGCTCGACATCCTCCTCGAGGAGGCCGCATGGCGGCCGCTGTGGAAGGGACCGGATCACTGGTCCGATGAAGAACTGGCCTTCGAGCAGCGCTGGAACACGGGGGAGTGGTCGCACAACTTCCAGGCCGGCGCATGGTGCAGCAGCGGCCTGCTGCGCCGCCTCGCTCTCTTTCACACGATCACGCCCGCCGACCACGTCAGCGGCTACAGAGGCCTCGGGATCCGCGGCTACGACAGCCCAGACCCGGTGCGCTGGTGCCTGGACCTCGATCACCGGACCGGCATCCCGTACCGGAAGCAGGAGCTGGTCGACGCGCTGACCGACCCAGAGTTCGGCTTGCCGGTATCTCGGGCCGACCACCTCGATGCGATCTATCCGCCGCACGAGATGAAGAACTGGATCCGCCTAGACGACGAAGCCCGCACGGGTTTGATCGAGCTGCGGTTCACCACCTTCGACTACCCCACGCTGCACCACCGGAAGAAGGACGCGCCGAAGTACCAGACGATCGTGGAGACCATCCGTGCGCGCGTGGACGCTGTCTTGGCGACGTACTGACCTACAGGTTGAAATCGAGGGAGGGGCGGGACTGGTGCGAGCGGTGATCGAGCAGACCACCCGCCGCGCCCTCGGAGTGGGAAACGCTTCAATTGAAGCGCCTTCCTTCGAATCGGAATCGAACAAGAGCGCTTCAATTGAAGCGCCCGAGAACGAAGATGAGGACGCGGAGAAGCCGGCCGGGGGATCCGAGACCGCGGGAACCGCCGACGGATCCAACGAGGATGACATCGAGGATGCGGAGATCGTCCCCGAGCACCTGGCGACGCTCAAGGACGCCCTCGAGGCAGCCGAGTGCGCCAGGGTCCGCGAGGCCATCATCAAGAAGGCCACCGCGATCCGGAACAAGGCACTACACGCCCCGAAGCCGTAGAACGCAGGACACACTGGAGGGGCGGGTGGCCCGAAAAAGGGGCCCGGGCCACCCCAGTTGTTGGCGCCCGGGCGCCCCCCCGGCAGGAGCCCGGCGGG
>NZ_JBHVYK010000038.1:2590-11862 GCF_042880855.1 Streptomyces sp. NPDC058291 | reverse complement strand
GTTTCTTCAACCGGGACTTCCCCGCCCCCTCGCTTTTCCCCGCTGCCCAACGGGGGGGGGCGGTCCCCGCAATGGGGGAACCGGCCCCTCCAGTGTGATGGCCGCCAGGCCGCCAGGCCGTCAGGAGCCGGGCGGTTGTGCGGTCACTCCTGGAACTCTCTGCTCTTCACGCCGTAGAACGACGGCTTCGCGGGGCGGGCCTTGGACTCCTCCATGCTGTCGGCGAGCGGGGCGAAGGTCTCGCTGCGCCGGACGACGTTGAGGAACTTGCCCAGCGCGTCCTTGTCCTCCCACAGTGCCGACGCGGTGCTGATGATCAGACTCTTCAGGTGCTCCGACTCGGTCACGGCCTCGGTTGCTGCCACGCTGTGTCCCCTCCTGGTCATCGGGACGATCAGCCAACCAACCGGCGGCACTGCCCCGCAAGGTGGCCTTCGGTCAGGGGCCGGTCCAGGATGCTGTGGGTTCCGATCCGGTGCCACACGATGTGAGGGGCCCCGGCGACTACCTCCCGGCCGTACGACCACGTCGCGCGCCCGTCCGGCGCCCAGGTGAGTTCGTAGACGCCCGGAGCGCAGCGGACGCCCTTGATCCGTAACCCGGGGCGGAACTGGTGGCCGGGACGCAGGTCGGGCACGAACGCGTCCAGGACGACGCGGCGGAAGCGCCGGCGCTGGGCGGGGGTGAGGTGCTGAAGGTCGGCAGTGAAGCGGGGGAGGGTCTCGAAGGTGGGCACGGTGGTCTCCTCCGGGCAGCACGACGAAGCCCCCGGCGGGTGCCGGGGGCCGTTGTAGGCGGTGCTCGTTGGTGGTGTGCGTTCCTTGGCGCTCGGTAGTGCTCAGTGGTGCTTGTTGGTGTCGTCCGGGTCGTGATGTGAGGGCTGCCGGAGAGCGATGACATTCGCGTTCGGCCCGGTGCCGCTTCCCGCCTGACGGGCGCCTGAGAAGAAAGTTCGGCCACTGCTCCCGCCTGGCGGGACGTACCGCTGACCGGCCTTTTCTTGCAGGTCAGAGCCGTGTGGCGTGGTCTCCATGACAGCAGATATCAAGGTCATCCGGGCCGGTCAGATGTACCGCTACTACCTGCGCGAGACCGTTGTCGGCGACGGCCGCCGCCCGGCCCGCACGCCGCTGCGCGAGGCCCAGGAGCAAGCCGGGGTCCCGGCCGGGCGATGGATGGGCCGCGGCCTGGCCGCGCTCGGACTGACGCCGGGGCAGGAGGTCACCGAGAGCCAGCTGCGGAACCTCTTCGGGGAGCGAGGCCGACACCCGTACGCGGACCAGATCGAGGCCGACCGGCTCGCCAAGGGCGACTCCCCGACGAAGGCGTTCAAGGCCGGCGCCCTCGGGCGCCAGGTGACGGTCACCGGCGTCGACTTCACCTTCCGGCCACAGCCGACGATCTACCTCCTGTGGGCGCTGGGGGATGAGGAGACCCGGCGGGTGATCGAGGCCGCGCACGAGCGCGCCATCGAGCGGGTGCTGGAGTGGATCGAGGACGAGGTGGCGGTGATCCGCTACGGCAAGGACGGCATCTACCGGGTGCGGCCGCCCGGCGGTCTGGTCGCCGCACGCTTCCGCCACTACGAGGCGCGCTCCGGCATGCCGCTGCTCCACGACCATCTGCTTCTGTCCGTGAAGGGGCAGCGCCTGGACGGGAAGTGGGGCTCGATCCACACCCTGGCCCTGCACGAGAACACCGTGGCAGCCTCAGCGCTCTACAACGAGCTCGTGGCCGCTGAGGTCTGCGAGGCGCTGGGGCTGGCGACCGAGCCGCGCACCGTCACCCCGGGGCGCCGGCCGGTGATGGAGATTGCCGGGGTGCCGCACGAGCTGATCCGCTGGACCTCCCGGCGCAGCGACCAGATCGCCGCCTGCCTTGCCGAGCTGGAGCACGAGTACGTCACCGCCGTCGACGACGACGGCGAGCTGAAGTTCCTGCCCGTGGTCTCCGAGCGGGCCCGCGCCAAGCTGAACCAGATGGCCGCCCGCAAGACTCGCCCGCCGAAGCAGACGGCCCGGCCACTCGCGCAGCTGCGCGCGTGGTGGAAGGCGAGCGCGATCCTCACCTCCGGGGTGGCCGTCGGCGTCATCAACTCCCTCCTCGAGTACGCCCGTGCCGCGGCGGCGGCGATCCGGGCCCGGGTCGCCGCCGTGGTCGACGTCGCCCTGGCGGCCGTCGACGTCACCGCGACGGTGTTCGTGATGAACGACGGCGGCCGCTTCCACCGCCGGCACCTGCTCGCCGAAGCCCGCCGCCACCTCGCCCTCGTCCTGCGCGGCCGCCGCCGCGACCCCGGCCTGGACGACCAGATTGTGGCCGCCGCCATCTCCACGCACTGCCTGGACATCAGCGAGCCGAAGACCACAATCGGCCTGCTGTCGGACTACCGCCTCTACACCGCCCGGTGGGACATGGCCGACCTCCCCGCCCGGCGCCGCCCACCCATTCCCGCGCCCGACCCGGACCGGCAACCCCCGGCCGATCCCGGCGAGCCGGCTGCATCCCGTCCCTCGGGCCAGGACGCGGGGGAGTGGGAGATCCCCCGCATTCCGCTTCAGTACGAGCGTGCCGTCCTCGCCGGTGCGGTGGTGCGGGAGAAGCTGCGCACCACCACCACCGCCGTGCGGGGCCGGGCGTTCGACGTCGTCGCTCACCAGCAGGCGGCGATGCCCGAGCAGCTGCTCCCGCCCTCAGCGGCCGACTCCGAGCACGACGACCAGGAGCCGGAGCCCGGCCGACAGGAAGCGGTCGACATGACGGCGCTGCGGGCCCTGCGGAAGTCCCGCACCGATGTGGAAGCCCTCGATCTCACCGCCGAGCGGCTGCGCCACATCGGGGACGCCTTCACCGCGGCGGCCGACCGGGCCCGCGCCACGATGGACCGCTACGCGCACCGAGACGATGCCGACGACGCGCATCCGGTGCGCGAGGACGACCAGCAGGCGCACCGCCCGCAAGAGCCCGGACCGCGCCGCGGCCGGGAGGCCGGCCACTGAGTGGACCTGATGCCGCCCACCCGATGCCGTGGTGCGCACCGACGATGTCCGGCTCCACTCCACCGAGTGGAGTCCACCGGCCGGGAGTGGACGACATCGTGCGGGGACGATGCCGTCCATCCACCCAGTGCGCACCCGCCGCATTTCCCCTTGAACACGACTGAGGTCAAGGAGAAACGCGCCACCCGCAAACCGGCTCCACCGCACCGACCCCCCCCCGATGCGCACCACTCCCGCGCCGCCGCGCACCGCCCCACCGAGTGGATGCGCACCGGGTGGACTCGGTGCGCACCGGGTGGATGCGCACCACCGCACCGAATGCGCAGACGGTGCGCACCGGTCGGTGCGCAGGTGCGGTTACCGGCGCTCGCCGACTGCGCAGTGCGCAGCGCGGGCCCGCTCGAGGTGCTCGGTGCGCATCGTCTTCAGGGTGTCGACGGTGTCCTCGCCTTCTTGCCGGAGGACGTTCTCGGTGAACCGGATGATGGTGTTGGCGAGGCCCCAGATTGCGCTGGGGACGCACTCACGCGTCCACTCCTGCAGCGTGGCCAGCAGGACGCAGCCGACCTCGTCCAGGGCGAAGGAGTCCGCGCACGGATCGGCATCGGGCGCCAGGTCCGTGACGGGCAGGATGATGTCCTCAGCCAGCGCCAGCAGGAGGGCGGTCGGTGCCGGAGCGGCTTTCGTCCGGTCGATGACAGTGCCAAGGGCGTGCTCGCTGCCGTCCTGTATCGCCAGGAGGTATTCGAAGGCGAGCTCCACCTCTTCGGGGGTCAGCGGCGTGCGGGGCTGCGCGTACGGCATTCGGATCTCCTCAACAGGCTGGCCGCCGTGCCGATCACGGCGACTGACCTGATGCTCAGGCCAGGCCCCTGTGGATAAAGTCCGGAGAATTCTCCCCCGTCTCCAAACCGGGGCGAACTGGTGCTGCATGGGTTGAAGCGGGCCCCCTTGTCGAGTCTGGTCGGCCCGACCATGACCCCTTGTCGAGTCGTGGTCGGACCGACCACGAGCCCGACCATGACCCCTTGTCCAGGTCCGCTACCGCCCCGACCACCGCCGCGTTTCCCCTTGTCCACGTCCGCTACCGGCCACGGTCAGACCGCGGACAAGGGGGTCCCCTGCACGCTGCTCCTTCGCAACGACCGCCCCGGCCGGGGCAGCGAAGGAGACGAGACGATGACGACCACCCGCCCAAGGACAGGGCAGCGGCACCGCTCGGGCCGATCACACCAGAAGGCCGGCCCGTGGCGGGCAAGCCCAAGGGGACTCCCTGGGCGCCCCCTTCGAAGGCCCCTCGGGAACCCCCTTTGGTGCCCGGCATCCGAGGCCGTAGGAAAACCCCTTGTCAGGGCCGGAATCGGCGCCAAAACTGCGCCGTCACAACCCTCTTCTCTCCTCTTGTACTTGAAGGGAATGTCAGTGGAGGAGGAGATCATCGGGTTCGGGGGCCCGACGCCCTCTGCGGCCGGGGGCCGGCGCCCGGCCGGTGGCCGTGCGCGACGGATGGAGGGTCGGGGCTGATGGCGGGGAAGCGGAAGAACAACCCGGCGGGGTCGACGAACAGCTACCGCGGCGATGTGCTGCGCGTGCTCGGAGCGCTGAAGGTGGCCACGGCTGATCAGATCCAGCGGATCGGCGCCCCGCACCTGACCTTCCGGCACGCCGACAAGCCGACCCCGTCGAAGCAGAAGCAGGCCCGTACCGCCTCGCACACCGCCGCACTCTCCGACATGCGCAAGCACGGCCTGTCCGAGAACGGCGGCTCCACCGAGACGGGCGACTCCCTGCGGAACCTCACCCTCAAGGGCTTGCAAGCTGCCTCCTACGAGCTCCGGCGCCCGGTGACGGAGATGGGCTCCACCGCTCGCGGCGCGGGCTCCAGCGGGGCCTCCCACCCGATGGCCGTCAACGAGACGGTGATCGCGATGCTGCGCCCGAAGCCGAACATGGCCAGGCTCACCATCGACCCGTCGCACGTCCAAGCCGCCGCCCAGGCCGCCGCCCAGGCCGCCGTCGACGGACCGGACGGCATCGGAACCATCGCCTCGTACTGGACCGAGGTGTCACTGCCCGCCACCGGCACGTGGAACGCGCCCGGCAAGGGCGGCGCCCAGGCCGACATCGTGCTCACCGCCCCGCAGGACGGCGTGCCGCTGCTGTTCATCGAGGTCGACAACTGCCACGAGACCGCGGAGGAACTCGCCGACAAGCTGGAGAAGTACGCCCGGTTCTTCCGGCGGAAGGTGAAGGACACCGACGGCAAGGAGCGCCCGATGTGGCGCACCCGCTGGAGCGCGCCGGACACCTGGTCCGGCGACAGGGCGCACCCGCCCGTCCTGCTGGTGTTCAACCGCATCGGCGAGCGCAACCCCAACCGCACCGTCCCGCGCCTGCAAGAGCTGACCCGTCACCTGTGGCAGGGGCAGCGGCATACGGGCTTCCACGCCTACGACGGGAAGATCCCGATCATCGCGACCGGCCTGAAGAACCTGCGCGAGCACGGCCCGGAGGGACCGGTGTTCCTCCGCTTCGGCCGCGACCACATGCAGCCCCTGCGGGAGGCGATCGGCAACCCCCGTCGTGAGGTGGCCGATGCCCGTGCCCGCGAAGCGGCCAGGATCCGGGAAGAGGAGTTCCAGGCACAGGCGCGCCGGGCGGCTCAGGAGCAGGCGGCGAAGCAGGCAGCCGAGCGCGAAGCCCGCCGCCCCGTCTGCACCGGCTGCGGGACGAAGTTCACCGACGAACGGTGGGAGGCGGCACAGGGACAGACGAAGGACTGGGGAGCCCCGAAGGACTCCCACCCGCACCTGTGCGACGACTGCAAGCAAAGGGCCCTCGCCGCCGAACGCCACGCTGCTGCCAAGCACGAGCACCAGGAGCCGGTGAGTCGTGGGGCAGAGCAGCAGAGCTTCCAGCGTTCGCCTCACCGTCCCGTCTGCACCGAGTGCGGTGCCTCGTTCACCGACGAACGGTGGAAGGCGACTGAGCGCGTCGGCTGGGGCGCTTCCCCAGAGCCCCGCCCGTCCCTGTGCGAGGACTGCGACCGGCGGTTCGTCACCGACCTCCAGCAAGCCTGGCCGGACGAGCCCCGGCACGAAGAGCAGGGCCAGGCCGTGCCCGAGCAGAAGGCCGGCGGAACCTGGCTTTCGCGCTTCCGCAGGTGACGTGACCGGACCCGGCTGTCAGTGGCGGCTGCAAGGCTGAGCGGATGGACCGTGATGACGAGCAGCTGCTGCGCGGCCGGGTCTACGGCACCGACCACGACCACCCAGGCCCGCTACCGCACCGCGACTACGCCGAACTGGTCGGCGGCCCTCTCGATGGGCTGCTGCTCGACATCACCGGCTGGACAGCGGACGAGATCCAGACCGGCGTCTCGCTGATGACCGAGCTCGGGCAGTTCGGCGCCGGCGGCCGCGCCCTGTACGACCCGCGACCCGGTGAACGGAGCCGCTGGGACTGGTCCGGCGATACGCCCTGATCGCCGTTCTCGCTCTGGGACACTGAGGGCCACCATTCCAGCGGCGAGGGGCGAGCATGGCGGCGAAGACGGATCCGGCGAAGTTGGCGCGGCAGGCCAGAGACCTGATCGAAGAGTTCAACCGCGTGGTGCTGGAGGACGCGAAGGACCTGTCGGCGCCCGCTCTGTCGGAAGCCACCCAGGCGCTGAAGTCGTTGGTCGAGCGGCTCCCGCAGGCGTTCGAGCAGACCGCCGACGTCCTGGAGTTGCTGGCCACCAACGACAAGGTCACGGTGGAGCAGGGCCACGACCCGAAGGACGAGGTGGCCACGACCGCCGCAGAGCTTCGGACCGTCGCGGCCGACAGCGAGAAGCTGGCCAAGAGCCTCGCCAACCCTGCATCGGCCCTGTTCCTCATGGGCGGTCGCTAGACATGCCCGACCTGCCCTCGCCCGAGGAGGTCGAAGCCGCCCGCACGCCCGCCGGCGGCTGGAAGCGCGACCAGCTCGCCGCCTGGGGCGCCCCGTGGCCCCCGCCCAAGGGATGGAAAGACGAGCTGGCCGAGCGCTGGGAGGCCGCACGCCAGGACGGCGCACCGCCGCCGCCCCTGCCCAGCCCGGCCCGGGCCGACTTCGCACAGGACACGCTCGACTTCGGCTGACGAGACGACAGCGGGGCCGGACAGGATCACCCTGCCCGGCCCCGCTGCTGGTTCCCGGCTGCTCACCGGCTGAGGCGGATACGCGGCCCCCACACGAACTCGAGGTCGTCCAGGAAGACCATCTCCAGCTCCTTCTCCCACTGGCCGCTCAGGAGGAACGGGGCACTCTCCATCCGCTCCACGATGACCAGCGTCTCGGGTTGTCCGATCAGCGCGTACCGGCCGTGCGAGGCGGGCTTGCTGCCCGGCCCGTGCGTGCGCAGCATCTCCTCCAGGCGGGCGCGGTGCTGCTCCACGAACGCCTCCAGGCGCTCGATGTACCCCTCGCGTTCCTCGGGGCGCACCGCGCTCAGAGCGACGTCCAGGAAGTCACTGCCGTCCGGCCAGTGCCGCTCGCCTGGTGAGGCCACGGCCCACGGGAAGCGTTCCGCGGCCGCCAGGACGTCCTTCGCGTCCAGCGCCGGAGCCGGACCCGAGTCCTCCACCGGAGCTTCCTGCGGGGCGGG
Organism: Streptomyces sp. NPDC058291; assembly: GCF_042880855.1. Classification (NCBI taxonomy): domain Bacteria; kingdom Bacillati; phylum Actinomycetota; class Actinomycetes; order Kitasatosporales; family Streptomycetaceae; genus Streptomyces; species Streptomyces sp. NPDC058291. Next base: position 4,233 of record NZ_JBHVYK010000038.1, on the reverse strand, counting down.
GGAGGCGGGTTGCTGAAGGTGGGCGACCAACATGGCGCTGGATCCGGCGGTGGTTGCCAGCGGCGTTCCCAGCGCTTCCAGGTGGGCAAGGAGGAGGCGGGCCAGGGCACGGCCGTGGTCGCTGCCGCGCGGCTGCTGGGGGGTGCTGCCGTCGCCCCGATCGCCGGGGTAGGCGAGGTGCCAGGGGTGTACGACGGTGCGGTGGAAGAAGTCGGCGAGCACCTCGAACAAGTCGCTCGCGTCGGGTCCGGGCTCGTACGCGCCAGCCGCTGCGGTTGCGGCGCTCCCGATCTCGGCGGCGGTCTGCGAGAGCGCGTCCAGCATGTGCCGTGCGGAGTTCGAGGGGGTGTCCTCGAAGACCTCCACGATTCGGTACAGGCCCGGGGAGCCGTAGAGGTTGCCCTCTTTCGCGCGACGCACCTTCACCGCGGCCTCCTCGACCGAGTCAGCGGTGGCGAGGTTGGTCACCTCCGAGGCACCGGGGTGCTCCGGCTCGGTGCACCTCGCGAGGACCTGGTAGATCCCTCGCTGCTCGGGCGGCCGTACCCCGCCGGACGCGGGGTGCCCCTGCCCGCGCTCCTCCGGATCGCCAGCAGGCGTGTATCCGTCGAAGACCTGGTACGACACCAGATTCCGGATCCGCTTCAGCTCCGCCATCCGCACTGCCGCCCTGTGCCTCTCAGCAGGGCCCGCAGGATCCGTCCCGTCCTCGCCGGTGGCGATCAGGTCGCCCAACTGCTCGTACGTCAGGCCGGTGACCTCCCGGCGGACTTCCACCCGGATCTCGGCGTCGCTGCGCGCTGTCGTCATGGCGGTCCTCTGGTCAGTGCCGTCGGTGGTCACGCGGAGTCTCCCTGGTCGGTGCGGGTGCTGCGGGTGCGGTTGGCGACCCAGTCCGGATCGCGTACGGGCGTGGGCGCCTGCGTCTCGTTGGCGGGGGCGCGCATGATGCGCCAGCTGGTGCGCGGCGCGGTGACGGCGTGGACTAGGACGACGACGGCCTGGCGGCCAGCACCGCCCCGGACCCACGCCCCGGTGAAGCGGACCTGATCGGTCGCCCAGACGCCCAGACGCTGCCACGGGCGCAGTCGCCCGAGCAGATAGCCGGCCGCGAGCGCGGCGGCCGCGGTGACGACGACGCCCATCACGACCACCGCATCCCGATCGCGGACAGCTGCTCGCGCCGGTCCTCCGACAGCGTCGCCGCACGCGAGCGCTGGTTGCTGACCCATGCCCCAAGTCGGAACTGCAGTTCCCATCCCTCGTCTGCGAGCACGGTCTCCACGTGCTTGCGGGGGACGTTCAGATGGCCCTCACGCTCGTAGAACTGCCGCGCGGCTGCCAGGTTGGCGGCCCACTTGTCGGCCTGCGTACGGCGCGGCTGGGGCTTCTCTTCCTCGGTCGCGGGTGTGATCCCGAGGACCTGCTCACACATCCACTGCTGAACGGCGGTGAGCTTGTCCCAGCCCAGACGCTGGGCGTGCACCCACCGCCCGAGATCCTCGGACTGCACCAGCACCTGGCCCGGCTCGGTGGGCAGTTCGCCGCCCTGCTCAAGGTGAAGCCGGGTGAGGTGGAAAGCCCGCTGCCACTCCACCGGCCAGGCCGGGCACCACGACGGGTCGATCTCCTCCAGCTGCTCG
>NZ_JBHVYK010000038.1:0-2490 GCF_042880855.1 Streptomyces sp. NPDC058291 | reverse complement strand
CCACTCCACCGGCCAGGCCGGGCACCACGACGGGTCGATCTCCTCCAGCTGCTCGACACGCTCTTCGTCCAGCGTCCCGCGGGCGTAGAACCTCCGGTTGTCGGCGATCCATTGCCCCAGCGGGAAATTGGCGAGTGAGGCCGGCCACCCCTCAGCCTGAGCCTCCTCACCCGTCGGCACCCGGTACGTGAACGGCACCTTGAGGTCGCCCACTTCGCGGGCGTAGAGGACGGCGGCCTCGATGCCGCGCCGCCAGTGCTCGTGCTCCGGGTCGAGGACCCGCAGGTTGATGAACAGCGCCAGCTGCGCCGGGTCACGCGGCGTGGAGAACTTCAGCAACGCCTTCGCCGGTCCCGACGCGCCGCCCTCGCCCGCACCCTTCGCCTTGGCCTTCTCGCCCTTCTGGACGGGCTTGTAGCGGCTCGGAGCCTGCTGCTGCGCCAGAGCCTCCACGATGCGGGCGTCATGTGCTCGCAGGGCCTCCAGGAGCTTCGCCAACCCGCCATACGCCCGGGAGGTGAGCATGTTGTCCGCGGTCTCCCCGGGCCCCAGCAGCACCGGTACCACGAGCGACGCCATCTTGCCCTCGCCGGGCTGCATCCGCAGCGCCCGGCCCACGGCCTGGACCAGGTCCGGCATCGAACCGCGCACGTCCGCGAAGTACACGGAGTCACATTCCCGGGTATCGACCCCTTCCCCGAGCACCTTCACCGAGCTCAGGAAGCCCTTCTCCACGACCGTGCCGTCCGTGGCGATCCCGTCGGCGAACTCCCCGAGAACCCGCCGCCGGTGGTTGGGCTTGTGATCACCGCACAGCCAATCTGCCCAGATCATCTTGGGGTACAGCTCCGGATCGCTGTCGTGCAGCTGCGCGGCGACGTCGGGAAGGCCGGCCGCGAACGCCTCAGCCTCACGGATCTGGTGGTGGAACGACAGCGTGCGGCGGAAGCCCTCCTCCGAAGCGGCCTTCACCAGAGCCGTCTGCAGCGCGGCGAGCCGGGCCCCACGCACCTGCTCCGAGCGCCCGTCCGCACCGAGCAGAACGGCCGCCTGGAGCTGCGTGTCGGTGACGTCCACGCACACCACCTGGTACGGAGCACAGATGCCCCGGTCGATCGCCTCCGACAAGGTCAGGGTGAAACACCTGCTGCCGAACGGGCCGTTGGGGTCATCTTCCATCGAAGCCACCAGCTCGCCCGGCGCGCCCTGCTCGGAGTCCTCGTCCAGCTGCCACAGGCGCGGCGTGGCCGTCATGTACAGCCTGCGCAGGGAAGGGATCTTCTGGTTGTTGTGGATGACCGCCCACGGCTTACCGATCCGGCCGGAACAGCGGTGGGCTTCGTCCACGACGATCAGGTCCCAGCCAGGAAGGCTGGCCTCGTGGGCGCGCTCCAGCGTGCCGAGCCCCAGCGAGGCGTACGTGGCGAACACGGTCACCTTGTCGAACGGCCGCACCCAGGAGACCAGCTCGTCCACGTCCGTGGTGTTGGGGAAGGTCACCTGGTCCCCGCGCAGGGACGACACCCCGATCATCGGGCCCGTACGACCTCCAGCACGCCAGGAAGCCTCGGTCTGGGCGAGCAGATCCAACGAGGGCACGAGCACCAGGACCCGGCCCGCGTGGAGCTCCTCAGCGCTCCGGGTGGCCACGAGGCTCTTGCCCGATCCGGTCGCCATGATCACCTGAGTTCGGAGGCCACCCTCCGGCACAAGAGATCTTGCAGGCAATTCGAGGGCGCGCAGTACCGCGTCCACGGCTTCTCGCTGGTGGGGGCGGAGTTCCATTGCTGCCATTCCGATCTGCCTTCTCCTGTAGGACAGTGGGGGTTCCTACGTGGCAGGAAACGGGAAACCTGCACGTAGACAGTGTGCGAGTGGCTACGGTGAAGCCACCTGGACCGGATCGCCGGGACTGATCTGGCGAGAGGAAGCCTGATCCAAAAGGCCCGAACCCTCTCACTGGTGCTGCTAGCTGAGTCCAGAGTCTATCTCGTGCTTCAAAATGAAGCAGCAACAACCGAGAAAATCCCTCGAACGTGGCTCGATCCTGTTAGTCTGGCCCTATCGAAGCCGGAAAGCAGCCTGACGGGAGGTCAGTCAATCGTGATTCCAGACCCCGCCCCGGCCCTGGCCTTTCAGGCTTGCGTGACCCTCCGTCACCTCTCCCCGTGCTCCCTCGATTCGTCCCGCGCCTTCTTCTCCCACCGCCTCCCCCTTCCTACTGCTGCTGCTTTTCCCCACAGTTCCCCCCGAGGCGCGGGGTGTTGGGGCTGGAGCGCAGCGGAGGCCCCGATCCGGGCGGGAGCGAGGGCGGCCGCATCGCGGCCGCTGGCGCGTGGCGCGGAGCGCGGCGCGCCCAACTCGCGGGCGCAGCCCGTGAGTTGACGCCGGGCCACGCAGTGGCCCGGCTGGCGCTCACGCGGAGCGGGAGCGCAACGGTTGCGCGCAGCGCAACCGTTCGCTTGCTCCGGGCGAAGCCCGGAGGCTGTC
>NZ_JBHVYK010000037.1:48090-74096 GCF_042880855.1 Streptomyces sp. NPDC058291 | reverse complement strand
GTCCTCGCCGACCGGGGCCGCAGACGTTTAGCCGGCGCCGGCCTGACGCGCGGCTGGATGATGGGGGTCGCCGGCCTCGCGGCGGCCGCGTTGTCCGCCTTCGTCGAGTCCCGCCGCCACGAGCTCGTCCCCCGTGAAACTCCCCGGAGAACTCCCGCCCCTCTGGAACAGCTGCACCCGATGTCCGGTTCTCGCCGGTCCGCCGTAAATGCCTGGACTGAGGGCCTTCTTCGACGGGACACTTCCCCCTTCCGACTCTCCGGGAGTGTGATGGGGACAACAGATAGGCAAGGGCCGACGCCGGGCCGCAGCGCGGTCGTCCTGGCACTGCGCCTCTACTGCCGAGAACTGCTGCGACTGCGCCGGCTGGCCCTGCCCGCCTTGCTGCTACCGGCCGTGGGCAACATCGGCATCCGCTACGTCGCCCCGCTGCTGATCGCCAAGCTGGCGGGGCAGGCCGCCGACGCCAGCGGTCTCAGCCTGGGCTCGGCACTGCCGTACGTGCTGGGCTTCGGCGTGACGCTGCTGCTCGCCGAAGCCGTATGGCGGGTCGGACAGCATTGTCTGAACCGCGTGGACGCCCTCGGCATGGAACACTTGTACGTGAGCGGTATGGACGAACTCCTGGCCAAGGACGCGGCGTTCTTCCACGACAACTTCGCCGGATCGCTGACCAAACGGGTGCTGAGCTTCGGCAAGCGCTTCGAGGACTTCGTCGACACCGTGACGTACCGGATCGTGGGCAGTCTCGTGCCCCTGTTGTTCGGCGCCGTAGTGCTGTGGAGCTACGAGCCGATGCTCGTCGTCGGCCTTCTGGCGATGATCGGGCTGACCGTCACGGCTGCGACGCCTCTGATCCGTCGCCGGCAGAGACTCGTCAACGACCGTGAGGCGGCGATCGCCCGGGTCTCCGGGCACGTCGCCGACAGTCTCATGAACATGGAGACCATCCGCGCGTTCGCGGCCGAGCGGCGGGAGGCCGACGAACACCGCAGCCGTGTCGCGGACTCCCGGCTCCTGACACTGAGGTCCTGGGACTACGGCAATCTGCGCGTCGACACCCTGATCGCCCCTCTGTCCGTCCTGACCAACGTGCTGGGCCTGTTGCTCGCCGTCGCCCTCGGCGGCCCCGGCCAGGGAGTGGAGGAGGTCGTCGTCGCCTTCACCTACTACTCCAACGCGACCCAGATCATGTTCGAGTTCAACCAGATCTACCGGCGACTGGAAAGCTCGATGACCGAGGCCGCACAGTTCACCGAGCTGTTGTTGGATCCGCCCACCGTGCTCGACCCGCCGGAACCCGAACCCCTCGCACCGAGGGACACCGGTATCCGCTTCGAGGCGGTGACCTTCGCCCACGCGGGCGCGAAGCCGATCTTCCAGAAGCTCGACCTCAACGTGCCCGCCGGGGCGCGCATCGGTCTGGTCGGCAGGTCGGGCGGCGGCAAGACCACACTCACCCGACTCCTGCTGCGGATGTCGGACATCGACGACGGACGCATCCTGATCGGTGGTCAGGACATCAGTCGGCTGCGCCAGACCGACCTGCGCTCACTGATCGCCTATGTCCCGCAGGAACCCGCCATGTTCCACCGCAGTCTGCGGGACAACATCGCCTTCGCCCGTCCCGGCGCCACCGACGAGGAGATCCGCGTCGCGGCCGCCGCCGCGCACGTCACGGAGTTCGCCGATCAACTCCCCGAGGGTTTCGCCACCCTGGTGGGGGAGCGGGGAGTGAAGCTCTCGGGCGGCCAGCGCCAGCGCGTCGCCCTGGCCAGGGCCATCCTGCGCGACGCGCCGATCCTGCTGCTCGACGAGGCGACCAGCGCGCTGGACTCGGAGAGCGAAATCCTCGTCCAGGACGCCCTGTGGCGGCTGATGGAGGGACGCACGGCCCTCGTGGTCGCCCACCGCCTGAGCACGGTCGCCGGCATGGACCGTCTCGTCGTCCTCGACCGCGGCAGCGTCGTCGAACAGGGCGCCCACGAGGAGTTGCTCGCGGCGAACGGCGCCTACGCCAAGCTGTGGCAGCACCAGTCGGGAGGGTTCCTCGGCGAGAGCGCCGAGCCACCCCCGGCAGCTCCGGTCCCGGCAGCCGGGACCAGCGGACTACCCGGCCCGCCCGGCCCGTCACCCGCCGGGGACCACCGCACGTCGTCGCCCGCCGGCACGAGCACGGGATCCACGTGACCGACCGGCCGTGAACCTCCGCTCGCGCGGCCCGTGGTCGGTCTGGGGCACGGGCCGCTCAGAGGGTTGCGTGCAAGTGGCTGACCGTCACGAAGTGGTAGCCGCGGGCGCTGAGGGTGCGCAGGATCTCGGGGACGGCGGCGACCGAGGTGGCGTGGAGGTCGTGGATCAGGACGACGTCGTCGGGTTCGGCCTGGGAGATGACGGTCTGGGCGACCTCGGCCGGGTCGTGGGTCTTCCAGTCGAGTGTGTCCCTGTCCCACAGGACGGGGGAGAGGCTGGTGGCCGCCCGGACGTGGCCGTCGATCGCGCCGTACGGCGGGCGGAAGAGCGTCGGTTCCTTGCCCGTGGCGGCCTTGATCGCCGCGCTGGTGCGCTCCAACTGGGAGCGGATCTGGGCGGGGGTGAGGCTGGTGAGTACCGGGTGGTTCCAGGAGTGGTTGGCGACCTCGTGGCCGGACTTCATCTCGGCGCGCACGATGTCCGGGTGGGCGGCGACGTTCTGGCCGACCACGAAGAAGGTGGCCCGCGCCTTGTACTGGGCGAGGTACTTGAGCAGCGTTCCCGTCTCGGGGGCGGCGGGCCCGTCGTCGGCGGTCAGGGCGATGCACTTGATTCCGGAGCAGTCCGCGCTGTCCTCGCCCGGGTCCGGCTGCGCGGAGACGGACGGGGCGGGTGTCTGTACGGCACCGAGGTCGAGCTTGTCGTCCGGGTCGGTGGTCTGCTTCTGTGCGCGGCTGCCGAAGCCGGACAGCCACGGGGTGACCGTCGCTCCGGGGAGGGTGACGGAGATGCGGCCGGCCGGAGGGGGGGAGGCCGACCGTGCCCCGGTCGAAGTCCACCTTCAGATCGCCGTCGGCGGTGAAGGCCATGTCGTCCAGGTAGGCGTCGCGGCCTTCCCGGTCGCCGAGCGCCGCCTCGACGGTGTCGGGTGCCCCCCTCCCGCTTCTCCAGGCACTTCTTCAGGGCCGCGACGAAGGCGTCCCGGGAGCTGTCGGCGATGAGGCCGGGGGACGGCCGGTATTTCTTGGCGGCACCGTCGTACCAGTACGCCCTGGTGTCCAGGCCGTCCGCGTTCGACGTACGGTCCACCGTCGCCAGCCGGACGCCCAGCACGTCGCCGGAGGCCACAAGGAACGAGAAGCTGACGTTCAGCTCGGGCCCCCCCGGCCCGTCCGCGCCACCACAGCTCGGCGGGCCGCCGGTGTCCTCGCCGAGGAAGCCCGCGAGACGTCCCTCCATGTGCTTCTTCATCGCGGCCGTCATCGCGTCGGCGCCGGGCACGTCCGGGTAACTCGTGGCCCAGGGGCAGGAGGGATCGGTGCTGCTGTCGCTGACGATGTTCACGCCCTTGAGCGGCACTCGCTGCCGTGACCCCGGCGCACGGGTGCCGGGGCCACGGCAGGAGAGCTGGGTCAGGCACCCGCACGACTCGGGGCCTGGGCAGAGTCCGGTGGGTCGCCGATCCGTGGTTCGCGGGGTTCCGCGGTCTTTCAGGTCAGGACGGAACGATCTGCCATTGCTGCCGCGTTTGTGACGTGTACGGCTGCTGCTCGATGGTGGCTCCGTCGGCGGTGCTGCCCTCGTCCACGCCGAGGCAGAGCCCGCTGTAGCGGTTGATGAGGAAGTAGTACCCGTCAGCGGTGGGCGTGACGGCCCAGTGCTGCTGGGGCACGTCGGAGTCGGCGTAGATGGCCACAGGGCCGCCGTCGTCGCGGGAGAGTCCGGCCACTTCCATGAGCTTGGCGCTGCTGACGCCCTTGATCTCGTAGTAGCCGTCGCCGGTGGAGGCGAAGGTCCACTTCTGGTTGTTCCGGTTCAGCCAGGGCCACTGGAGGATGTCGGTGCCGTTGGCGGTTCCGTTCCCGCTGACGTCGGCGACCTTGCCGCTGTTGCGGTTGACCAGCCGGTACACGGTGCCGTCGCCTGGCAGGACCCTGGAGACGAGGGCGGGTTTGGCCGTTCGGCCCCCGATCCGGATGCCGCCGACGTTGGCGTAGCCGCCAGTGGCCGCGTTCGCCTGGATCCGCACGAAGCCCACGTTCCGGGCGGGCCACTCGACCACCTTGGTCTTGGGATTCCCGGCCCAAGTGCCGGTGGCGACCTGGGTGAAGTTCGTGCCGTCGGTGCTGGTGTGGATGCTGTACGAGGTGATGTCGCCGTCGGTGGAGCCGTTGCGGTTCCACTGTTTGGGCAGGTACTCCAGGGTGGAGACACTGCTCCACACACCACCCAGGTCGATCGTGAGGGCGTTGGGCAGGGGCGAGGAGAGTCCCCAGGTCGACCAGCAGGTCTCGTAGCGGACGTCGCTCAGTCCGTCGATGGCGTTGAGCGGTCCCTCGCCGGTGCGGAAGGCGGTCGCGTACGCGTTGACCGGGGTCACGGGGTGCTCGGCGCGCAGCGGCTGGGTGGGCAGCGGTGGCCTGGAGGTGTTCGGGCTCCAGGCGGCACCGACTTCGGCGAGCCGGTTGACGATGTTGGTGTCCAGCAGGCCGTTGCGGTTGGGCGGGCAGTTGAGGATGAACGAGGTGTACTTCGGCTCCAGGTCGGCCAGGTGCGACAGGATCGCGGCCTTGCTCATGAGGCTCTCGGTCGGGGTGGAGGGGTGCCAGAACCAGCCGTTGCTGATGGTCTGCCCCTGCATTCCGGCGTAGGTGTTGCCCGCCGGCGCCGTGACCCCGAGCGGCTCCTCGAAGAAGATCGCGTCGCTGAGGAAGGGCTCCGACAGCCCACCGATGTCGATCATGACGCAGTCCGGCTGCAGTTGCTTCACCAGCGAGCGGATCCTCTGGTAGGAGACGGCCTGCTGTCCCATCTGCCATGCGTAACCGTCAGTCATGAACATGTCGATGGTGCCGTAGTCGGTGAGCAACTCGGTGATCTGACCGAGGATGAAGGTCATGTCGGCGGGCTGGACGGCATCGGTGATCTCGAGCCCGGTCACGTTGTGCCGGCTCTCCCACGCCTCCACGCCGAAGGTGCGGTCCCAGATCGAGTAGTAGAACCCGACCTTCAGCCCCTTCGCCCGGAACGCATCGCAGTATGCCCGAACCACGTCGTGTTTGTAGGAGCTGTTCGCGACGTTCTGGGTGCCGTGGGCGCTCGGCCACAGGGCGAAGCCGTCATGGTGCTTGGTGGTCAGGATGCCGTAACTCATCTTCGCGGCGGCCGCCGCGTCGGCCCACTGCGCGCAGTTGACGCTCGGGGGAGCGAAAAGGGTGGGGCTCTGATGGGGTTGGGCCCACTCCTGGTTCGTGAACGTGCCCATGCTGAAGTGGTTGAACATGCCGAACCGCATGTCGACCATCCTGCTCAGGTTGGTCTGTGTCTCCGCGGCGGCCGCCTGCGACAGAAAGCCGGAGACGCCGGGGACGATCGGCAGGGCGGTCGCGGCGCTCGCCACACCCGCGGCGCCGAGAAACGTACGGCGAGTCATTCTTCGTGAGGACATGGCCCACTCCTGTGGATAGCTGGCATTGGGTGCATCCCGCTGGTCGGTGACGACGGCCCAGGTGGCATTCGACGGCCTGGGCACCGGGGCATGGACGGATGACGAAGTGGCTGTGCAACGGTGGTGGTCCGCTGAAACCTGCAGGCCAGGCGGATGCGAAGCGGAAAGCGACCGCCCGACGGTTGGCGACCGGCTGTCGTGGGGTGGCTCAATCGGCTTGGCGTCGAGTGGTGAACGCGCAGGTCGGTGCTGCCGGGTGCCCCTGGGTCCGTCGTGCCGACGCCGCCTTCAAGAGGGGCGCGTCGCGGGACGCGGTACCGCTCCAGGGCGGGCCGGAAGCTGCATGGCCAGGTTTGGTCGGCGGTGTCGGAGGAACCGGGATGCGTCGGTCACGGTCACGGTCACGGAGCGGCCTGCGCGCGCGATCCGGTGACGCGTGGGGAGAGCACTCAGGAAGGCGGCCGGCACGAGCAGCGCGGCGCGCCGCGCATCAGCGACCCACCACGGAGAGGGCGCAGACGGGGGGCGAAGCCCGCCCTCGGCGGACCGTTGTGCCGGCGAGCGCCCCTTCTGCGGCTGATCGGCTCTGACAATGCGATCTCCTGACTTCCCCGGGACAGCACACCGTGCTGCGGCTCGGCAACTGGGCTGAATGGAGTGACCAGTCACTCTCGGACGGCGAGCTGCAAAGAACCCACCTGAACGGTGTGGCTCGCCGGAGTGACATCGGATCTATTAACGGGCTTCAGCGCGGAGTCTGTCTAGGGGATCGACGGAAATTCGCGATCACGGCTGATGGAGGACTCGAACCGCAGGATCAAGCCACGGGGTGCAGGATGTGGGAGAGCTCGACACATCGGGTGAATAGGAGGCTTGGGGTGCTTACCGAGGCACCTCTGGATGGTCGGGCGCGGGCGGCACCGGAACCGCCGCTACGCGCCGCCCGTCCGTGACGACGCGGTGGCCGCCCGTACGGGCGCAGCGGCAGACCCCTGGCACCGTGATGACGCGTCCCCGCTGAGGAGACGGCCGAGGCCGCCATGCTTCGGCGCGCGCCAGCATGACGGAAAGTCAGGGATTTCCTGCGCTGCGGACTGTGCGCGGGTCAAGGAGACCGACGGTGTACGAGCTGTCGGAGCTCCTGGTCGACGTCCTCGGCGTCGGGGCGTACTTCCCGCACCGGGTCACCTCTGATGGACGCCAGAGCCTTCCCCGCGCCGCCCCTGCACGAGCGAACAGTTCCAGGTGTGCGCAGGTGGGGCGACGGTAGGCATCGATCTGCCAGTGCGGTCGGCCCCTCAACTCGGCACCGCCGAGCGGGCCTCGCTGAAGGGAGCCCGCGATCCACCGCGCGAACCCGCGAGCTCCTTGTCCGGAGTCCTCGACGAAGCCCGGCTCTAGCCCCACCGCACCGCACGGGGGTGCACCGTAAGTCGTTCATCGTGGGAGTGTAGGGAGCAGTTGCGGGCGTTGGTCATGGGGACCAGTTCCCGTCGTCCTCATCCCGCGTGGCGCGCAACAAACGGGCCGCGGCCTTTCGTGCACGGTCCCGTAAGCCTCCGCCAAGGTTGCTGCTGGTGATGGCGGGCCGGCGGCCCGGCGGGCGGGACGCGGGTGCGCAGGCCGGCGCGGAGAAAATGAGGGGAGCGGGGCGGCGGTTACCAGTTCTGCCGGGTCGGGGAGATGACCAGGTCGTTGATGGTGACGTTGGCGGGCTGGTCGAGGGCGTAGACGATGGCGTCGGCGACGCTTTGAGGGCTGATGGCGACCTGGTTGAGTTCCTGGGCGGCCTGCTTGCCCGTGGGGTCGTTGACCTTGTCGGCCCAGCCGGTGTCGATGACGCCGGGGCTGATGGAGCTGGCCTTGATGCCTTCGCGGACGCCGAGTTCCTTGCGCATGCTCTCGGTGATGGCCTGGACGAAGAACTTGGTGGCGCTGTAGACGCCGGCGCCGTCGCCGATCTGGTGGCCGGCCACGGAGGCCATGTTGAGGATGTGGCCGGAGTTGCGTTCGAGCATGACCGGCAGGACGGCGTGGATGGCGTTGAGGTAGCCGCGGATGTTCACGTCGAGCATCCGGTTCCAGTCGTCCAGCGCGCGGTCCTTCCAGAAGGAGAACAGCATCAGGCCCGCGTTGTTGAACAGGACGTCGATGGTTCCGTAGGTGGCGACTGCGAAGTCGGCGAGCGCCTGGACCTGTTCGCGGTCGGTGACGTCGGTGGCCTTGGCTACCGCGGTGCCGCCCGTCTGGCGGATGTCGGCCGCCAGACGGTCGAGGCCGTCCTGATCGCGGGCGGCGAGGACGACGTTTGCGCCGCGGGCGGCGAGCGCCTTCCCGGTCGCGGCACCGATGCCGGAGGAGGCGCCGGTGATGACAACGGTCTTGCCCTGGAGGTTACTCACGGGATGCTCCCTTTGGGGTGGGTGTCGACGCGCGCCGTGTTCTGGGCCCTGCGGGCCGGGTGGCGAGCGGCGGGCAGGCGGTGCGCCGGGGTCAGATCTTCTTGTTCTTGTTCTTGGCGCGGCGGACGACGGCGTAGCCGTACTGCTCCGGCCAGCGCGCCTCGTCACCGAGTTCGGTGGCGGCGTGGTGGGCCCAGTAGGGCTTGCGCAGCAGTTGGCGGCCCAGCATCACCGCGTCCGCCTCGCCTGAGGCAACGACCTCTTCGGCCTGCTCGGGTTCGATGATGAGACCCACCGCGGCGGTGGGGATGCCCGACTCGTCGCGGGCCTGGGCGGCGAAGGGCACCTGGTAGTTGAGCCCGGCGGGGATCTTCGCGTCGGGGACCATGCCACCGGTGGACACATCCAGCAGGTCCACCCCGTGTGCCTGGAGTTCCTCGGCGAGGCGGACGGTGTCCTCCCCGGTCCAGCCCTCCCGGGGGTCCTCGGGGTTCTCGGTCAGCCAGTCGGTGGCCGAGGTGCGGAAGAAGACCGGCAGCTCCTCGGGCCACACCTCGCGGACGGCGTCGACGACCTGCAGGGGGAAGCGCAGGCGGTTCTCGAAGCTGCCGCCATAGGCGTCGGTGCGGTGATTGGAGACCGGGGACAGGAAGGAGTTGATCAGATAGCCGTGGGCTCCGTGCACCTCGACCACTTGGAAGCCTGCGGCAAGGGCACGCCGGGCCGAGTCGGCGAAGTCGCGCACCAGCTGCTGGATCTCCTCCTCGGTGAGCTCGTGCGGGACGGACAGGCCCGGGTACGGCTCCGCGCTGGGGGACACGGGCTGCCAGCCGCCCTCGGACTCGGTCAGGGACCGGTCACTGAGCCAGGGCTTGCCGACGGACGCCTTGCGGCCGGCGTGCGCGAGCTGGATGGCCGGGACTGCGCCGTGGGAGCGGATCGCCGCGGTGATGCGGGCGAACGCTTCCTGCTGGCGGTCGTTCCACAGCCCCAGGTCCCAGGGGCTGATACGGCCGTCCGGGCGTACGCCGGTGGCCTCGGCCATCACCAGGCCGGCGCCGCCGGCGGCGCGGCTGGCCAGGTGGGTGAGGTGGAAGTCCGTCGGCGCGCCGGTCTCCGGCCCGTCGGGGGCAGCGGAGTACATGCACATCGGGGACATCCAGACCCGGTTGGGTATCTCCAGCGATCGCAGCTTCAGGGGGGTGAACAGGGCACTCATGAGTGCTGTCCTCTCTGCTTGGTGCTTGGTGCTTGGTGCTTGGTGCTTGGTGCTTGGTGTTTGGTCGTCCGGGCGGGGCCGCCGCCGTCGACGGCGGCCCCGCCCAGGAGACCGGCGTGGCGTCAGTGGGAGGCGAGCCGCGACGGCGTCCGCGACCGGGGTGCCGCCCCCGATGACCTCGAAGGTCCGGCCGTCGAGACGGGGTTCGTCGAGCAGCGCGAGCAGGACCGCGGCGACGTCTGCACGAGGGATGGGGCCGGTGCCGGTCCTCCGGCGAGGTCCCCCGGCCGGTGCCCGGCTCGTTGCTGAGGAGTCCGGGGCGGATGATCGTGGTCCGCAGCGCGGTCCGGGCACGGATCGCATCCTCAGCGGCGGCCTTGGCCGCCCGCATGTAGATGCCGAACTCCTCATCGAAGGTCGACGGGTCGGCTCATAGGTGATCGCCCATGGCGGAGACGAGCAGGTAGCGTCCGACACCGGCAGCCTCGGCGGCGTCCGCGAGGAGGACCGCCGCGTCGCGGTCGACGCTCTCCATGCGGGCCGCTCCGCTCCCCGGTCCGGCTCCCGCCGCGAACACCACGGCGTCCGCACCCCTCAGGTGCTTCACCACGTCCTTGGCCGTGGTCTGGACCAGGACCAGGACCCGGACCCGGATCAGGGCCAGGGCCTCGGCGCTGGGCCTCCGCGAGGTCGACGGCTTGGGTGGGGTCGCGGATGAAACCTGCCACGCAGTGGCCACGCTCCGACAGGAGCTTTTCCAGGATCAGGGCGATCCTTCCGTGCCCGCCGGCGATGACGACTCGCATCTGTCTTCCGTCTCGCCGTGCCTGTGGTCAGGCGGGCAGGCGGGTGTCGATGACGAAGCTGATCTCGATGAGCTGGCCGGGGAAGAACAGCGAGGCGACGCCGACCGTGCTGCTGGTCGGGCGGTGGTCGCCGAAGTAGGCCAGGTTGGCGGCCGCCATCGCGTTGTTGTACCGGGGCAGATCCACGATGTACTGGGTCTCCGAGACGACCTGGTTCCGGGTGACGCCGAAGTGGGCCAGAACCTTCTCGAAGTTGGCGTAGGACTGCTTCAGCTGGGCGTCGAAGTCGTCCGGGTGGAGGAAGTTGCCCTTCTCGTCGTGCGACAGCTGCCCGGAGACGTGGATCGTCTCGCCGACCCTGATCGCCTGGGCAAAGCCGAACTCCTCCTCGCCGGAGACGTTATGGCTGTAGGAATCGATCGTGGTCATGGTGTTTCACCTCTTGCCGTGGGGATCAATGGGGGCGCCGGGGCTCAGGAGGCGCGCCGGGGGGTCGCAGAGGCCGCCAGCTGGGCGACGGCGTCGGTGACGGAGGCGTCACCCGAGGTGAGTTCGACGATGACGCGGCTCAGGGCCGGTTCGTGCAGGGCGGCGTCGATGAACGCGGCCACGTCGTCACGGGGCACGTCGCCGTACTCGACGGCCCATCCGGCGGCGACCCGTCCGGTGCCCGGCTCGTCCAGCAGCGTGCCGGGCCGGACGATCAGCCAGTCGAGCCCGGTGCTGGTGAGATACACGTCGGCGGTCTTCTTGACCTTCATGTAGTGCTCGAAGCCCTCGGCGGGCGCTTGGTCGCGCAGGGCGTCGGGGAACACCGAGACCAGCACGAACCGTCGGACGCCGGCACGCACCGCGGCGTCGGCGGCCTTCTCCAGGCCGCGGCCGTCGATCAGCGTCGTCTTGTCCATGCCGGTGCCGTGGGCGCCGGCCGAGAACACCACCGCGTCATGCCCGGCGAACTTGGCCGCGAGTTCCTCCGCGGAGTCCTCGATCAGGTCACCGGTGACCGGGGTGGCGCCGGAGGCCCGGACGGTGTCGGCCTGCTCCGGGGAGCGGTGCATACCGCTCACCTCATCTCCCCGGGCGGTGAGCAGTTCCGCGAGCCGGCGGCCGACACCTCCGGCGGCGCCGATCTGGAATACCTTCATGATCTTCTCCTCATCTCTTGCAACGTGCGGAGGTCGTACGAGGGGCAGAACGCCGGTGTCAGACGGCGAAGACCTGGGAGTCGTCGGCGAACGCCTTGAACTCCAGGGCGTTGCCGGCCGGGTCGAGGAGGAACATGGTCCACTGCTCGCCCTTCTGGCCCGCGAAGCGCACATAGGGCTCGATGACGAATTCCGTGCCAGCCGCGCCCAGTCGCTCGGCGAGCTCGTGGAACCTCTCGATCGTCAGGATCAGGCCGAAGTGCGGCACGGGGACGTCGTGGCCGTCGACCGGGTTGTGCATGCGCTGCGCACGCTCGGGTGCGAGGTGGGTGACGAACTGGTGGCCGTGCAGGTTCCAGTCCACCCAGGTGTCCGCGCTGCGACCCTCCTCAAGGCCCAGCACCTCCCCGTAGAAGCGGCGCGCGGCGGCCAGGTCGTCCACCGGCACGGCCAGGTGGAACCGCGGGATCGGGGAGTCGAGAACGGTCATTGCACTGCCCTTCCTGTGCCGCGGCCCGGGCATGACGGGCCACTGTCTTCATGTTGACATTGCGACAACGGATTGAATGTTAACATTAGAACATCGAGAGGGGGAAGTGATGAGTGAGCAGGGCAAAGTGCCCCCGGCGCGACGCCGGGGCTTGGCCGACGAGGTTGCGGACGGGATCCGGGAGGCCATCTTCACCGGCACCTACGCACCCGGGGCGCAGTTGCGCGAGGTGGAGCTGTCCGGCGTACTTCAGGTCAGCCGCGGGCCGGTGCGCGAGGCGCTGCGGGTACTGGAACGTGAGGGCCTGGTCCACTGTGCGTGGCACCGGGGCACCACGGTGACGACACTGTCGCCCGAGGACGTCGCCGAGCTCACCAGCCTCCGCGGTGCGCTGGAGGATCTGGCCGTGCGGCGTGTGATCGAACTGGCCTCCGACGAGGACCTCGCCTCCCTCGACAAGGTCGCCGCTTCGATGGAGCGAGCCGACGACGAGCACGAGATGGTCCGCCTCGACATCGCCTTCCATGACGCCGTCTTCGCCTCCGCCCGCCATCAGCGCCTCGTCGACGCCTGGGAAGGGATACGGTGCCAGGTCCACCTCTTCCTGCTGACCCGGATCGGCCGCAACGCCGAGGGCTACCTCGACCGCATCCCGCGAGAACACCGTGAGCTCGTCACGGCCCTGCGCGTCCGGGACACCGACAGGGCCCTCGAACTCTTCGCCGCCCATCGCCGTCACGCCGTCGACGTGGTCACCGGAAACGGCCCCAGCTGAACAACGGCCAGGCGCCCGACAGGGCGATGGGTGACGGCGTCACATGGTCGCCCCCCGGGGGACGGATCACCAGTCAGTCAAGGTGACGTACCCGAGGGCTGAACCGGGGGTTCGGTCCGTGACTGGTCCGGAAGCACTGGTCAGGAGGATTGCGGTCGTGGGAGGAACGGGGAGTCAGCACGCAGGCCGGGCTCGGTCGAGAGCGGGCTCAATGAAGGGCGCCTGACGGGTGAAAACCCAGTTCAGGCGCCCTTTCGCATGCGTCTAGAAGAAGCCCAGCTTCTTGGGCGAGTACGACACCAGCAGATTCTTCGTCTGCTGGTAGTGCTCCAGCATCATCTTGTGCGTCTCCCGTCCGATCCCGGACTGCTTGTAGCCTCCGAACGCCGCGTGGGCCGGGTAGGCGTGATAGCAGTTCGTCCACACCCGGCCCGCCTGGATCGCCCGGCCGGCGCGGTACGCGGTGTTGATGTCGCGGGTCCACACGCCGGCGCCCAATCCGTACGACGTGTCGTTGGCGATCTTGACTGCGTCGTCGAAGTCGTCGAAGGAGGCCACCGACACCACCGGGCCGAAGATTTCCTCCTGGAAGACCCGCATACGGTTGTCGCCTTCGAAGATCGTCGGCTGGACGTAGTAACCGCCCTTCAACTCGCCGTCGTACTCGGCCCGTTGGCCGCCGGTGAGAACCTTGGCGCCTTCCTGTCGGCCGATGTCGATGTACGAGAGGATCTTCGCGAGCTGTTCTCCCGACGCCTGCGCGCCGATCATCGTCTCCGTGTCGAGCGGGTGGCCCGGCTTGATGAGTTCGGTGCGGGCCACGGCCGCCTGAAGGAAGTCGCCGTAGTTGCCCCGCTGGATCAGGCCGCGCGACGGGCAGGTGCACACCTCGCCCTGGTTGAGCGCGAACATGGTGAAGCCCTCCAGGGCCTTGTCGCGCAGGTCGTCGTCCTTGTCCCAGACGTCGTCGAAGAAGATGTTCGGCGACTTGCCGCCGAGCTCCAGCGTGACCGGCTTCAGGTTCTCGGCGGCGTACTGCATGATGAGCCGGCCCGTGGACGTCTCGCCGGTGAAGGCGACCTTCGCCACCCGCGGGCTGGACGCGAGCGGCTTGCCCGCCTCCGGGCCGAAGCCGTTGACGATGTTCACCACGCCCGGCGGCAGCAGGTCGGCGACCAGGCTCATCCAGTAGTGCAGCGAGACCGGCGTCTGCTCGGCGGGCTTGATCACCACGGTGTTGCCCGCGGCAAGAGCCGGCGCGATCTTCCATGTGGCCATCAGGATCGGGAAGTTCCACGGAATGATCTGCGCGACGACGCCGAGCGGCTCGTGGAAGTGGTACGCCACCGTGTCGTCGTCGACCTCGCTGAGGGAACCCTCCTGGGCGCGGACCGCGCCGGCGAAATAGCGGAAGTGGTCGATGGCCAGCGGGATGTCCGCCGCCAGCGTCTCGCGCACGGGCTTGCCGTTCTCCCAGCTCTCCGCCACCGCCAGCGGCTCCAGGTGCGCCTCCATCCGGTCGGCGATCTTCAGCAGGACGTCGGAACGCTCGGTGGCCGAGGTGCGGCCCCAGCCCGGCGCGGCCGCGTGCGCCGCGTCCAGGGCCCGCTCCACGTCCTCCGCCGTGCCGCGCGCCACCTCCGTGAACGTCTCCCCGTTCACCGGCGACGGGTTCTCGAAGTACCGGCCGCGCGCCGGGGGCACGTACTCGCCGCCGATGTAGTGGTCGTAGCGCGCCTGGTAGGAGACGATCGCGCCTTCGCTTCCGGGCGCCGCGTAACGGGTCATCCTGCTCTGCCTCCTTCAGCAGCGCTGCCCGCCGTCGGACAGCTCTGCGCGCGACGGTAGGGAAGCGGACGTTGCGGTTACGTTGCGGCGCCGGCCGGACTCACGGCCGGGGCCGGTCGCCCTGTGCCGTGAGCTCCGAGTCCAGCGACGCGAGGCGGGCCCGGGTCGCGGCGGACGGACGGGCCGCCGCGAGCGCCCGCCACACGTCGAGGTCGTCCTCGCCCCACGGCGTGTGTGCCCAGTCCGCCAGCAGGTCGGGATCGCCGCAGGCGATCAGCGCGGCGCGCAGACCGTCGGTGAGCCGTCGTCTGAGCCGCGCCACCGCCGGCGCCCGGGAAGCGGGCAGCGGCGGCCCGGTGTACACCGTCAGCGCCGCCGTCACGGCGCCGGCCGCGAGGCGTCGTTCGACGACGTCCAGGTCCGACTCGAACGCGACGGTGAGCCGGTAGGGCCGAGACGCCAGCAGCCCCGGGCCCAGCACTCCGCGCAGCCGGGCCAGTTCGGCCCGCAGCGTCACCGGTGTCACCGACTCGTCCTCGTACAGCGCGCACAGCAGTTCCTCACCCGTCAGACCCTCGGGACGTCGGGCGAGCAGCACCAGGATCTCGCTGTGCCGACGGCTCAGCCGGATACCCCGGCCCCCGGTGACCAGTCGGGCCTCGTCCCGGCCCAGCACGCTCAGCCGCGGCGTCTCGGCGGCCGGCGGCGCCGGAGCGAGCAGTGCCAGGTGCGCCTCCGCGGCCCGGGCCACGGCCTGCACGAACCCCAGGCTGTGGGGGTGCGCCAGCCCGTCACCGCCGGTGATGTCCACCGCGCCCAGGACGCGCCCGGTCCGCGGATCGTGCACCGGGGCGGCCGCGCACGTCCACGGCTGCACCCGCCGGATGAAGTGCTCGGCCGCGAACACCTGCACCGGCCGGTCCAGGGCGACCGCCGTGCCCGGCGCGTTGGTGCCCACCGCGCTCTCCGCCCACCGCGCGCCGGGGACGAAGTTCATCCGCCCCGCCTGTCGCCGGGTCGCCGCGTGCCCTTCGACCCACAGCAGCCTGCCGCCCGCGTCGCACACCGCCAGCAGGTGCTCGCCGTCGGCGGCGAACGTGCCCATCAACTCGCGGAACAGCGGCATCACCCCCGCCAACGGATGCTCACAGCGGTAGGCGCCGAGCTCGCCGTCGTCCAACTCGACGCTCGCGACGCCGTCCGGGCCGACGCCGGCCCGCGCGGAACGTCGCCAGGAGTCGGCCACGACGGCACGCACCGGCCGCGGCACGGTGCCGGCCTCGGTGAACGTCTCGTGCGCCCGACGCAGGAGCCGTACGCGTTCGGCGGGGTCGGCCCCGGGCTCCAGGGCCACCCAGGGATCGGTCAACTGGTCCTCCCGGAAGGCGGTACGGCTGGGGCGGGGCGCGGGTACGGCTGGGGACATCGTCACGCCGGGTACGCGGGGCGACAACCGTTTGGACGACGCTCAGCCGAAACGCCGCCGTCCGATCACGCTACGGTGCCGGCCGCCCTGCCCCAGGAGCCCGCCGAGATCCGTGGACGAGCCCGCGCATGTGGACAACTCGCTCACCCGAACGAACAGTTCCGGTCGTTCGGCTCGGCCTAGCATCCCGTCGGCTGCGAACACCGCCCTGCCGCGCACCTCCCTGCTGCAGACACCGCCCTGCCGCAGACATGGATCTGCCCCGAACGCCGATCCGCCGCGGACGCCGCTCGTCTGCGCAGACCGCCGGCCCAGAGCGCCGACGCGGTGCCGCTGGCAGAGCCGTAAAGGAAGGGCGCGGCGCGCGCGTCTCCACGGCGGCGGCGCGGGGCAAGTCGTGACCGTACCCGGCTGCACATCCCGCCAACCCGCACCCCACCGCCGCCGCCGCGGACGCCGCTGTCGCGACCGTCCCTCGGCCCGGCCCGTCGTCGCGCGGGCTCACACGCGCCCGGCCACCGCCGCCGGATCGTCCAGCACGGCCCGCACCACCGAGTGCGCGGCCCCGAGGAGGGGGCCCTCGGGGCCCAGCCGGGAGACGGAGACGGGGCAGGCGGGGCCCGCCGTGCGTCGGGAGAGTTCGGCCTCCAGCGACGGCAGAAGCCACGGCGCGAGGCCGGCCAGGGCGCCGCCGAGCACGACTCCCTCCGGATCCAGCAGATTGAGCGCCCCGGTGAGGGCGATCCCTAGGGCCGTTCCCGCTTCTTGCAGCGCCCGTCGCACCCGCGGATCGCCCGCCGCGGCCCGTCCCGCGAGGAGACCGACACGGTCCTCGCCCGGCGCCAGGCCGGCCGCCCGGAGCACCGCCTCCTCACCGGCGTACTGCTCCAGGCACCCGCGTCCGCCGCAGCCGCACTCCGGCCCGTCGGGATGCACCGGCACGTGGCCCAGCTCACCCGCGAAACCACGGGTGCCGCGCAGCAGGCTGCCGTCCACGACCAGCGCGGCGCCGATGCCGATCTCGGCCGACACGTGCAGGAAGTTGCGCGGGGCGTCCGCGCCGAGCCAGAGTTCGGCCAGCCCGCCGAAGTTGGCCTCGTTGTCGACCGTCAGCGGGTATTCGCCGGGAAGCAGCGCGCCGAGGTCGACGTCCTGCCAGTCGAGGTTCGGCGCGCGGACGACCGTGCGGGCGTCGCGTGCGACGAGGCCGGGGACGGCCACGGCGAGCCCGGCCGGCCACAGCCCCTCGCGCTCGGCGTCGGCGACGACCTGACGCACCAGCCCGGTCAGTTCCCCGACCACCGGACCGGGAGAGCGGCCCCGGTTCGCGCCGTGCCGCTCCGCGCGGGCCCGCACCTCGCCGCGCAGGTCGACGGCGCAGACCGCCAGGTGGTCGACGCCCACCTCGGCGCCGATGCCCGCGGGACCGTGCCCGCTGACCGCCAGCGCCGATCCCGGTCGCCCCACCCGGCCGGGCCGCTCGGGACCCAGCTCCTCCAGCAGGCCGGTGCGTATGAGCTCGTCGACGAGCGTCGAGACCGCCGCCCGGGTCAGACCGATGCGTGAGGCGACCCCCGCGCGGGAGAGCGGCCCCTCGGCGCTGACGGCGTGCATCACCCTCGCCAGGTTGCGGCGGCGCATGCCCTGCTGGGTGTCGGGCAGCGCGCGCCCCTGGCCGGTCGGCCGGGCCTCGTGCGGCGGTGCGGTCATGCCTCCGTCGATTCGTCGAAACGTCGATACGTCGATGTTCAGCGGGCGTCCGTGCTCCGTTCGAGCAGCGGGGCCGCGTCGGAGAGTACCCCGGCGATCCTGGCCAGCGTCGCCTCGTCCCGCTCGACGGCGTCCAGGACCGGCCCGCGCGCGGTGTTCCACCGGCGGGCGACGGAGGCCGGGTCCTCGCCGGTCAGCAGGCCGGCCGCCTGCGCCGCGGCCCCGAGCGCGACGAGTTCCTTGGCCTCGGGCACCTGGACCGGCCGCCCGGACAGCCGGCGCACGGTCTGCTGCCAGGCGGCGCCCCGGGCGCCGCCGCCGATCAGCAGCAGGGGGGCCGAGCGGTCCGCGTCCTCGTCCAGGACCAGGTCGAGCGCGCCGAGCAGCGAGTGGACGGCGCCGTCGTAGGCGGCCTGGAGGAGCTGGCCGGCGGTCGTGTCGTGGCGCAGCCCGTGGAGCAGGCCGGAGGCGTTCGGCAGGTTGGGGGTGCGCTCTCCGTCCAGGTAGGGCAGGAGCGTGAGGTGCGCGGTGGGCTCCACGGCCTCGCGGTCCAGGCCGAGCAGGGCGGCGACACGGTCGACGGCGAGCGTGCAGTTCAGCGTGCAGGCCAGGGGCAGCCAGTCGCCGTGGGCGTCGGCGAAGCCGGCCACGGTGCCGGTGGGGTCCGTCGGGCGGCGCTTCGCCACCGCGTACACCGTGCCCGAGGTGCCCAGGCTCAGCACGGGGGCGCCGGGGCGCAGCCCGAGGCCCAGGGCCGCCGCCGCGTTGTCTCCGGTGCCGGGGGCGACCAGGGTCCCCTTGGCGAACGGCAGGTCGTGGCTGTCGCGGACCGTGCCCGCCACCTCCCCGGGCCGCACCACGCGAGGCAGCAGCGCCGGATCGAGTCCCACGTGGGCGAGGATCTCCTCGTCGTACGCCTCGGCGCCCGAAGCCCACCAACCGGTGCCGGACGCGTCGCCGCGGTCCGTGGTGCCCTCACCTGTCAGACGTTCGGTGAGGTAGTCGTGAGGGAGGCGCACGGCCTCGGTCGCGCGCAGGGTCTGCGGCTCGTGCTCCGCCAGCCACGCCCACTTGGTGACCGTGAAGGAGGCCGCGGGCACGGATCCGGTGCGCTCCGCCCAGAACTTCGCGCCGCCCAGCTCCTCGGTCAGCCGACGGGCCTGCGGCGCCGAGCGCACGTCGTTCCACAGCAGCGCCGGACGCACCGGCTCCCCGCGCCCGTCCAGCGTCACGAGACCGTGCTGCTGTCCGCCGATGGAGACCGCGGCCGCCTCGCGGGCCGCGTCGCCGCACTGGTGCAGCGCCTCGCGCAGGGCGTCCCACCACTGGCGCGGGTCGCTCTCGCGGCCGGCCCCGGACGACACCGTGTGCGGCGCCTGGCCGCTCGCGACGACCTCGCCGGTGGCCGCGTCGACGACCAGCGCCTTGGTGGACTGGGTGGACGTGTCCACGCCGACGACGAGCGGACCCTCGGCTGCTGACATCGGGCTCTCCCTCAACTTTTTTCGCGGCTCTGCGGGATCTGTCTTCCCAGAGATGCGTCCGCATACTAATTTGTAAACTGCCATGACGAAATAGTTCGCCACCGCCAGCACGACAGTTTTCAAGCAAGGAGCCGCGGCATGAGCTACCAGCCCACCCCCGACGACAGGTTCACCTTCGGCCTGTGGACCGTCGGCTGGCAGGGAAGGGACCCGTTCGGCGACGCCACGCGGCGCGCCCTCGACCCGGTCGAGACGGTGACGCGCCTGGCCGAGCTGGGCGCCTACGGCGTGACCTTCCATGACGACGACCTGATCCCCTTCGGGTCCTCCGACAGCGAGCGCGAGGAGCACGTCAAGCGGTTCCGCCAGGCTCTGGACACCACCGGCATGACCGTGCCGATGGCCACCACCAACCTGTTCACGCACCCCGTCTTCAAGGACGGCGCGTTCACCGCCAACGACCGTGACGTGCGCCGTTACGCGCTGCGCAAGACGATCCGCAACATCGACCTGGCGGCCGAGCTCGGCGCGAAGATCTACGTCGCCTGGGGCGGTCGTGAGGGCGCGGAGTCCGGCGCCGCCAAGGACGTGCGCGTGGCGCTCGACCGCATGAAGGAGGCCTTCGACCTCCTCGGCGAGTACGTGACCACCCAGGGCTACGACCTCAAGTTCGCCATCGAGCCCAAGCCGAACGAGCCCCGTGGCGACATCCTCCTGCCCACCGTCGGCCACGCCCTGGCCTTCATCGAGCGCCTGGAGCGCCCGGAGCTGTACGGCGTCAACCCCGAGGTCGGCCACGAGCAGATGGCCGGGCTCAACTTCCCGCACGGGATCGCCCAGGCGCTGTGGGCGGGCAAGCTGTTCCACATCGACCTCAACGGCCAGTCCGGCATCAAGTACGACCAGGACCTGCGCTTCGGCGCCGGCGACCTGCGTGCCGCGTTCTGGCTGGTCGACCTGCTGGAAAGCGCCGGCTACGCGGGCCCGAGGCACTTCGACTTCAAGCCGCCGCGCACCGAGGACCTCGACGGCGTCTGGGCGTCGGCCGAGGGCTGCATGCGCAACTACCTGATCCTCAAGGAGCGCGCGGCCGCCTTCCGCGGCGACCCGGAGGTCCAGGAGGCCCTGCGCGCCTCGCGGCTCGACGAGCTGGCCCAGGCCACCGCCGCCGACGGGCTGCAGAGTCTGCTCGCCGACCGCACCGCCTTCGAGGACTTCGACCCCGAGGCGGCCGCCGCCCGAGGCATGGCCTTCGAGCAGCTCGACCAGCTCGCCATGGACCACCTCCTCGGCGCTCGGGGCTGAACCACCCGCACGCGCGTGTGTGCGGCACCTCCGCCCGGCCCGCGAGGATCTGCGCCCGGGAACCACCCGCGCGCGTGTGGGGCAGAGCGACCGCACACGCGCGTGCCGCCGCGGGCCGGCCTAGGGGCGGCGGCCGAGCGCAATACGCCGGAATCATGTCCTCCGTGACCTGAACCGGTATCAACTCGCGCACGGGGGTCGCGCCCCGAACGGCCGCACCGCCACGCTGGGCGGCATGGCCCTACCGCCCGTACCGCCCCAGCCGCCCGGACCGCCGGGTGACGTCCCGCCGCCCGGCGGCCTCGGACCGCCCACCGCCCCTCACCCCGCCGTCGGCGCCGGAGGGCCCGGCGGCCCCCGCCGGCGCAGGAACCCGCTCTTCGTGGCGCTCGTCCTGCTCGTCGCGGCCGGGGCGGTGCTCGCCGTCGTGCTGATGGCCTCGCACCGCGGGTCGTCGGACGACGACCCGAACCCCGAGGACAGCGCCACGACGTCTGCGAAGCCCTCCGCCAGCCTTCCGGAGGTGCTGCCCAGCGACCTGCCCGGCGAGCTGCCTTCACAGCTCCCGAGCGGCCTGCCCACGCAGGCGCCGAGCACCCTGCCGACCGAGCTGCCATCCGGATTCCCGTCCGGATTGCCGAGCACGCTGCCGACCGAGCTGCCGAGCGGGCTGGAGTCGCTGCTGCGCTAGCTCGGCGGGTGGCCGTGCCGCGACGGCGGAGCCGGCCGGGGGAGCGCTACTCGCCATAACGCTCCGGGTCTACATCGAATTGCCTCTCAGAACACGATCGAGCGCTTCCCTGCCTGCGGGTCCCCATGTCGGCTTGCCGCCAGGAAGGCCCTGCTCCCCGTTCTGGCCCATAAGGATGAGGAAGAGGCCCTTCATGGCAGCCAACCCTCGGGCACGCCGGATCGTCGCCTCGTCCGCATGCGCGTACACCTCGAAGAACCGTGAGCCCGCGCCCGCGGGAAGCAGCACCCACGCGGCCGCTATGTCCCACGCCGGATCGCCGGCGAACATGGCATCGAAATCAATCACGCCCGAGAGCGTCCCGTCCGAGACGACGACATTCGCCGGATGGAGGTCACCGTGCAGCCATACCGGCGGACCCTCCCACGCGGGCGCCGCGACGGCATCGTCCCAGACGTCCCAGACGGCCCGGACGTCGGCGGAAAAGCCGCCGGGGGCAATGGCTTGCAAGAACTTCTCGAAGCCGCCCGTGCACTCCTTGGGGTGACCGCCGCGGTCCGAACTGGCCGGCGCATCGGCCGGCGCCTCCACATGGAGCGCCCTGAGGAAGCCCGCCAGAGTGTCGGCCGCGTCGTCGCCGCGACTGATCGAGGTGTGGTCCAGTGGCTCGCCGCGAACCCACGTCATAACGCTCCATGGCCTCGGAAAGCGCGCGGACGGTTCGCCGATCCGCACAGGCGTCGGAACCGGGAGCGGAAGACGCGGAGCCAGGACAGGCAGCCACCGGCATTCCTTGCGCAGGAGATCCGTGGCACCTTCCATGCGCGGCATGCGCACGGCCAACTCGTCACCAAGGCGCCACATCTGGTTGCCCCAGCCGCCCGCCACCTCGCGGATGGGCAGCCCTGCAAGGTCCGGGTGCTGCTCCTGCAGCAAGTCGTGGACCAGTTCTGCGGTGATCTCGATCTCGGAGTTGGTCATGCGCAGCCACAGTACTGGGGCAGGCGGAGCGTGCAGGTGGAGCGCGATCAGCGTGACGGTCTTGCCGAGTCCCATGTCGTCCGCCAGGCAGCAGCCCAGCCCCAGGGCGGTGGTCCGGGCCAGCCAGGTCAGGCCCCGCCGCTGGTAGCCGCAAGGTGACGTGGAGCGCGGCGGGCTGCTCCACCGGCTCGTGCGCCTCGGGCCCCGCCACTGACGCTCCCGCAGGGCCGCCAGCCACCCGGTCGGCCGCACATCGACCCTGGGGCCCGGCCCTCCACCGCCGTCGAACCCGCCAGAGCAGCGCTCAGGGCGTCCACGGGCGTCATCCTGCGGTCCTCTCGGGCACGGGCCCTCCGCAAGTCCCGCGGGTCGACGAGGACCAACTGGTCGCGCAGCCGTACCAGCGGCCGTCCGGCGGCCTCGTGACCCGCGGACACGTCGGCCGCCCAGGCGTGCAGCTCGGGCACGAGCTGCGGCTGCTGGGCCGCGTAGGCGGGGCCCCCGGTCAGGAGCTCCGCGGCAGGCGTACGCGGCAGGGTGTCCGCGACCGCGTCCAGTAGGGCGCGCAGCAGCCGCTCGGGGTGGGGAAGCCGCAGCGGCGTGCTCTCGTCCACCGGCACGGCGTGGGCCTCCGGCGGCATCGACGCGGCCAGTCTGCGCACCTGCTCGACGTCCTCCGCGCCCAGCGGTCCCATCCGCCGGGCGTCGTGGTCCTCCGGGGACAGGGGCAGCAGCAGGCCACGGGCCAGGCACCGCAGGGCCAGGAGGACGGCCGCACTCCAGAAGCCGGCGGACCGGTGGGCTTCCGGCTCGACCCGCGCGCGGGGGAGGGCGTCCCGCACCGACAGCGGCACGGCCGGCACATGCGTCAGCCCCACACCGGTGCCGTGCGGCCCCACCAGAGGCAACTGCCGCACAGAAGCCGACCGGACGACAGGAGGGGCCTGCTCGCCGTCGGGGCGTACAGCACGTCACCGTCACCCATCACCCGTGCCTCGTCACTCGTCACGCGTCACTGAGGACGTGCACCCCTCCTGGACCGCCTCGGGCGGGGACTTGCGGCGAGGGGGTTCTCAGGGCTGTCTCGGGGGTGTACCTCAGGGAGGTCTCAGGGTCGGGTTCGGAACCGCGGGAGGCGCGAACCCGTTTTCATGGCAGAGAGCGGCACTGGCCGCGGAGGAGGCGACGCACATGTCGAAGAGCGCGAAGATCGCCGCAGGGGGTGTAGCGGTCGGGCTTCTCTTGTTGATCTGGCTGCCCTGGTGGGCGGCCCTGTTGATCGTGGTGGGGGTCCCGACGGCCGCCTACCTCACGCTGGACCCGTCACAACGGCGCAGACTGCGCCGCGTCACGCGCAAGGAGATCGGCCGCTGAGGCACGGCCACGGGCACGGGCGGTTCGGGCCGGGCCACCGGTACAGCCCTCTGGGGCCATACCGGTCGGCGCGAGCTCGCAGGGCCTTCGCCGGCCCCCGCGGCCACGCCGGTCCGCCAGGCGTCCCAGAGGCCGCAGCCCTGGTGTTCGGGGCCGGGCTGTCCGGCGAGGCGGCAGAGATCGACGAGGGAGGGACTGCCGGCCTCACAGAGGTCGTACGGCCATCTTGTCGAGCGCCTCCAGAAGCCCCGGCAGTTCCGGTCCGCGGCCGACGGGGAGCACCTCGCCGGGCTTGTCGTCGAGGAGGACGAACGCGATGTCGTCGGTCCTGGCCACCAGCGACCAGCCGGGCCCGTCGGCGCGCAGCGTGCGGGCATCGCCGGGAGCGAAGGAGGAACGCACGCGGCCGAGCGGGGGCGGGCTGTCCACATAGGCGCGTACTTCGGCCAGCACGCGCCGGACGCCGTGGTGGCCCCGCGGCGCGTCCGCCGCCGCCGGACTCTCCCCGCCCGCAACGGTTCCGGTTCCCACGGCCTCTACGGAAGCCGCGCCCTCGCCGGGCCCGGCT
This sequence comes from Streptomyces sp. NPDC058291, assembly GCF_042880855.1. Classification (NCBI taxonomy): domain Bacteria; kingdom Bacillati; phylum Actinomycetota; class Actinomycetes; order Kitasatosporales; family Streptomycetaceae; genus Streptomyces; species Streptomyces sp. NPDC058291. The sequence goes on along the minus strand of NZ_JBHVYK010000037.1, from coordinate 50,288 downwards.
GTCGCACCGGAGCGGCCGCCCTCGCGGTCTTCGTCCCGATCCACCTGACCGACCTGATCCGCAGGGCCCGCGACGGCGGCGATCGCGTGCGTTTCGGTGCTGCTCTCCCGGGGCGTGGTGAACTCGGTGTCGTCGATCTGCTCCCGCCACAGCGCCCACTGCAGCGCGATCTCGTCGGCGCCCAGCCGCCGCTGGGCCGGACCCCAGGTGCTCGTGTCGGGCGGGCACAGCGCCGGGCCGTCCGTCACCTCGGGTGCGGGATCGTGCGGGGCGGGCACGCCCGGAGCCGCGACGGCGACCGCCAGCGGCCAGCCGGGCAGGGCGGCGACCACCGTCCGCTCATCGGGCGACAGGTCGTACTCCATGCCGCAGTCCCACGACGCGATGGCGACGGCCACCAGCGACACGTCGTCGATGACGACGGTCCAGCGCGCGCCCTCGCCGTCCTGGCCCAGCACCAGGCCGTAGCCGTCGGCGAGCGGCGGGAGGCCGAGCGCCGCACAGGCCTCCGGATAGTCGTCGCCCAGCGCACTCGGGAACTTCGCCGGCGTCAACAGCACCGCCGTGAGCACATAGAGCGCGTCGTCCGCGGCGGCGACGGCGTCCTCATCCGTCCCGGCCATCCCAGCCTCCCCATCGGTTCGTCCAACGGCGCGCACCCTAGTGCGGTGGGAAGGCGCTTGTCACGGCCGGCCGACTCCCCGGAGCTGCAGCTTTCCGGCGGACGGGGCGAATCGACCACCTCCGACCGCCGGAGGCGTCATGTCGTCGGCAGTCCGAGGAGCGCGCGGGCCACGGCATGCGGTGACTCGTCGCGCTCCCGCGCGAGTGCGAGCACAGCGCGACAGGCCAGTTCGTTGACCCCGAAGGAGAGCGCTTCCGGCGACACCCAGCCCGCCGCCTCGTCGATCCGGTCCTGGTCGTGTGCGGTGCAGGCCGAGACGTAGGCGGCGGCCGCCTCGAAGAGATTGGGCGGGCGCCTCCTGCCGGGGTCCGGCGAGCCGCCGGAGCCTGCCGAGCCGTCCGGACGCGACGGCGTGCGCTTCGTGTCGACGACTTTTCCGTAAACCGTGCGGATCCTGTCGAACATGCCGACCGCCTTCCCCGGGTGATGACTGCGACTGGACGTTCCTCTCCTGCTCTTCAACTTAGAGTTGGCCGTTCGGCGGCAGAAGGGGGACGAAGCGGTGAAGCGCTTCGAACGGCTCGAACAGATCCTGCGGCTGGACCCGCACGAGGATGCGTGCGAGATCTACCGGCTCACGGCGACGTACGAATTCCCCTGGGATGTCACCCGCGCCCTCGAACTGGCCCTGTACCGCACCTACGCGGTGCCCTCCATCGGGCGTCTGCTGGCGCAGACCGCGGAACTCACGGACCGCGCCCAGAAGCGGTACGACGACACCTCGCTCCTGCTGGACGCCGTCGTCGAGCACGGCTTCGACAGCGAGCAGGGGCGCACGGCCGTCCGCCGCATCAACCGGATGCACCGCAGCTACGACATCAGCAACGACGACATGCGGTACGTGCTCTGCACGTTCGTCGTGACGCCCAAACGATGGATCGACGCCTATGGATGGCGCAGGCTGTCGCGTCACGAGATCGTCGCGTGCAGCGTGTACTACCGCACCCTGGGGCAGCGAATGGGCATCAAGGGCATCCCCGAGACCTACGAGGAGTTCGAGGACTGTCTCGACGCCTACGAAGAGGCCCACTTCGGCTGGGACGAGGGTGCGCGACGCGTCTCGGACGCCACGCTCGCCCTGATGGCCTCGTGGTACCCGCGGCCGCTGGCTCCCGTCCTGCGCCGGGCCACGCTCGCCCTCCTCGACGAGTCGCTGCTGGAAGCCTTCCGGTACGCCGCCCCGGGTCCGGTCACCCGCGCTGCGGTGCGCTCAGCGGTACGCGCGCGTGGGCGTGCGGTGCGGCTGCTGCCGCCCCGCCGCACACCCCACTACGCCCGACAGAACCGGGAGATCAAGGGTTACCCGAACGGCTACCGGCTGGAGGAGCTGGGCACCCGCCCCACGCTCGGGGCGGCAGGCTGTCCCGTGCGTCGACCGGGAGCATCGGCCGACCAGTGAGTCGAGCCACTCGCGCGGGCCGCCTCCCGGGACGGCCCCTGCCCGGGATGCGGGCCGCGCGGCGGGGGCGAAGCCGGGACCCACACCACCTGACACAAATACAACAATTACGCA
>NZ_JBHVYK010000037.1:0-48080 GCF_042880855.1 Streptomyces sp. NPDC058291 | reverse complement strand
TCTAGTTCGTATATGATCTCCACGGCGGGCGGCTTGGGCGCCCCCGCGAGGGTGCCCGCGGGACCGCAGGGGGGCCGGCCGTCGCCGGCGCCGCGGCCGGCCGCGCCCCGCCCCCCCCCGGGACGGTGAGGATGCCGGGCCCCTCTCGACGCCTTCCCGCCGCCGGCCGACGGTGACGCCGCAGACGGCGTGTCAGGCCCCGTGTTCGCGCACTGCTCCGTCCGAGAGGCCCTGGCGGTCCTCTCGGACGGCCAGGGCGAGGAAGCGGGAGTCCTCGTCGACGTACGACGTCATGCGCCAGCCCGAACGGGAGAGCAGCGGGGCGAGGTTGGGTTCGGCGCGCAGGTCCTGCGGGGTGATCTGCCGGCCCTGGCGAGCTGCGAGCGCCGCCCTGCCGATCGGGTGGAACAGCGCCAGCGTGCCGCCGGGGCGCACCACCCGCGCCAGCTCCCGCAGGTTGTCGGCCGGTCTGGGCAGGTGTGCGACGAGCCCTGCCGCGAAGACGGCGTCCAGCGAGGCGGAGCGCAGGGGGAGCGCGGCGACGTCGGCGAGCACGAGCCGCCCGTCGCGGTCGCGGCCGGCCCCTACGGCGGCCTCCAGCATGGCCATGGTGAGATCCACCCCGACGACCGTTCCCGAGGGGCCCACGGCGGCGCGCAGCGGTGTCAGCGCGCGTCCGGTGCCGCAGCCGGCGTCCAGCACGCGGTCGCCTCGGCGCAGACCGAGCTCGCGGGCCGCCGCTTCGTAGGCGGGACCGTCGTCGGGGAAGCGGTCGTCCCAGTCCGCGGCGCGCGCGGTGAAGAACTCCTGGACGTGTGTGTGGTCGTCGCTCATGTTCCGCATGATCCCTCACCGTCACGGGTGAGGCGTCGGCGCACATGTTCGAGCGTGACCCGATCGTTCCGTCGCACTTCCCCGTCATATTCCAGCAGCTTTCGAAATGCGCCCCCCTTGTGCTTCCGTGCTCCGGCTAGCGTCCCGTGGCCATGGGACATCTGGACCACGCCGCCTTCGGCTGGCTGACCCCCGCTCTGTCGTACGTGATGGCCTGCATCGGCGCCGCCCTCGGGCTGCGCTGCACCGTGCGCGCCCTGGGCGCAGCCGGCCGCTCGCGCCGCAACTGGCTGATCACCGCGGCCTCGGCGATCGGCACCGGGATCTGGACCATGCACTTCGTGGCCATGCTCGGTTTCGCGGTCAGCGGCACCGACATCCGCTACGACGTTCCGCTGACCGTGCTCAGCCTTCTCGTCGCCATGGTCGTCGTCTGCGCCGGTGTCTTCGCCGTCGGCTACAGCCGCGACCGCACGCGCGCGCTGCTGATCGGCGGGCTCACCACCGGCCTGGGCGTGGCGAGCATGCACTACCTGGGCATGGCCGCGGTCCGGCTGCACGGCGAGGTGACCTACGACCCGGTGCGGGTCGGGCTCTCCGTCCTGATCGCGGTCGTCGCGGCGACCGCGGCGCTCTGGGCCGCGCTCAACATCAGGTCGCCGATCGCGGTGGGCCTGTCCTCCCTGGTCATGGGGGCGGCGGTGAGCAGCATGCACTACACGGCGATGTTCGCGGTGAGGGTGCGTGTCACGCCCTCCGGCGCGGCGCTGCCCGGGGCCACGGCGATGCAGTTCATCTTCCCCCTCGCCGTCGGCCTCGGGTCCTACCTGTTCCTGACCTCGGCCTTCGTCGCGCTGTCGCCCACCACGGGGGAGCGCGAGGCGTCCGCCTCGGCGCAGCGGCCGGGGGAGAGTCTCGCCGACCGGCAGCAGACCAGGACCGCCTGACCCGGCCGGCGAGCCCCCACCACCCCCTTCCGAGCGAGGAGGCCATGCGTACATCCCGGAGGACCCCCACGGCAGGCGCCGACGCGCCGCCCCCCACCCGCGGGCGCCGCGCCCACGCCGGACCCCCTGCCGACGAGGGGGCGGACGAGCCGACGGACCTTCCGGCGGCCACGACGCCCCCGCGCGCGGAACGCTGGCGGCTGCGGCCGCGCACCGTGCGCGCCAAGATCGTCTGTCTGCTGATGGTGCCGGTCGTCTCCCTGCTGGCCCTGTGGGCGTACGCCACCGTGAGCACCGCTCAGGACGTCTCCGGGCTGCGCCAACTGCAGCGCGTGGACTCCCAGGTCCGTGCTCCCCTCGCGGTCGCGGTGACCGCCCTGCAGACCGAGCGCGCGGCCGCCGTGCGGTACACGATCCACCCCGCCCCCGGACAGGGCGGCGACCTCAGGACGCTCGCCGCACGCACGGACCGTGCGGTGGCCGAACTCAAGGTCGGAGACGCCAGCACCGTCGCCGACGGCCAGGAACTGCCCGCGGGGGTGGCGCGGCGCCTCCAGGGGTTCGTCTCCGGGGCCGAAGGGCTCGCCTCGCTGCGGACCTCGGTGCTCGCCGGCGGCGTCGGCTGGGAGGAGACCTACGGCCGCTACACGAGCGCGATCTCGGCGGCCTTCTCGGTGGGCGGCGCGCTCTCCGGCGTCCAGGACGCCGAACTCGGTTCGGACGCGCGCGTACTGCTGGAGTTCTCCCGCGCGGGCGAGGCGCTGGCGAGGGAGGACGTGGCGCTCACCGGCGCGCGCCTGACGGGACGCCTCGACGCCGAGCGCCTGCGGCTGTTCGCCGGAGCCGTCGACAGCCGTCGCACCCTGACGGAAGCGGCCGTCGCCGATCTGCGCGGCCCCGAGCGCACCGCCTGGCAGCGCCTCGCGGCCGGCAGCGCCTACGCGGCCCTGTACGCGGCCGAGGACCACGTGCTGTCGCAGGGGGCCGGCGCCAAGTCGGTTTCGGCCGTTCCGGCCGCCGCCTGGACCTCAGCTCACGCGCGCGTGCAGAGCGGGATGCGGACCATCGAGACGGACGCCGGACGCGAGGTGGCCGACCGCGCCGACCCGTTCACCCGCGGTCTGCTCACCGCACCCGGCGCCGCGGTCCTGCTGGGTCTCGCCGCCGTCGTCGCCTCGCTCGTCATCTCCGTGCGCATCGGCCGCGGGCTCGTGGTCGAACTGGTCAGCCTGCGCAACGACGCCCTGGACATCGCCCGGCGCAAACTCCCGGAGGCCATGCAGAAACTCCGCGCTGGGGAGGAGATCGACGTCAACGCCGAAGCCCCGCCGGGGCCGCCCGCCGAGGACGAGACCGGTCAGGTCGCCGAAGCGCTGAGCACCGTGCACCGCGCCGCTCTGCGCGCCGCTGCGGAACGCGCCGAACTCGCCAGCGGCATCTCCGGAGTGTTCGTCAACCTCGCCCGCCGCAGTCAGATCCTCGTCCACCGTCAGCTGACCCTGCTGGACAGCATGGAGCGCCGCTCCGACGACCCGAACGAGCTCGGCGATCTGTTCCGGCTCGACCACCTCACCACGCGGATGCGGCGGCACGCGGAGAGCCTGATCATCCTCTCCGGCGCCGCGCCCGGCCGGGCCTGGCGCACGCCGGTCTCCCTCACCAACGTGGTCCGCGCCGCCGTCTCCGAAGTCGAGGACTACGCGCGCGTGGAGGTACGGCAGCTCCCGGAGGCGGCCGTCATCGGCACCGCCGTCGCCGACCTGACGCACCTGCTCGCCGAACTCGTGGAGAACGCGGCCCAGTTCTCGCCGCCGCACACGCGGGTGCGCGTCACCGGCGAACCCGTCGGCAACGGATACGCCGTCGAGGTCGAGGACCGGGGTCTGGGGATGGGCAAGGAGACGCTCACCGAGGCGAACCGGCGCATCGCGCAGTCGGAGGCCCTCGACCTGTTCGACAGCGACCGGCTCGGCCTGTTCGTGGTCAGCAGGCTCGCCGCCCGGCACGGCATCAAGGTGCACCTGCGGACCTCCCCCTACGGCGGTACCACGGCGGTCGTCCTGCTGCCCACCCCACTGCTGCACGGCGGGAAGCCGGAACGTTCCGCCGTCGAGACCGCGGCGGCGGCGCGCCGGTCCGCGGAACGCGAGTACGCGCGCGTGCCCGCCGCCCTCCGCGAAGGCGCAGACCGGGAAACCGACGACGGCCGTGCCACCGACCGCCGTGCCACCGACGGTCGTACCGCGCACGGCCATACCGCCCAGGGGCAGGCCGCCGACCGCCACGCCGTCGGCCGGCAGACCCCCGGGCGGCGCCAGGACGCCGTCCTCGCCCCCGCCGACCGTCCCACGCTGGCGGCCCCGTCACGGGCAGCCGCCGAGCCGGCGGCCGGCGACCCGCCGCCCCCCGGAGTGACCGCCTTGCGCCTGCACCGCCCCCCGGACGACATCGAAGAATCGGACGACCTCCCGCGCCGCGTACGGCAGGCCAGCTTGGCCCCGCAGCTACGCCGCCCGCTCTCCGAGGAACCGGCCCGGCCGTCCGCCCCGCGCGGCGTCGACGGGCGCACCCCCGAGCTGGCACGGGACCGGATGGCCGCCTACCGGGACGGCTGGGCCCGGGGCGGCGGCAGGCAACCCGGCCGCGGAGCCACCCCGGAACCCGCACCGGGCAGCGACAGCAGCGAAGGAGACCCCGCATGATCCAGGACCCGAGTACGAGGTCGGCCCAACGGTCGGGTGAACTCGACTGGCTGCTCGACGACTTGGTGATGCGCGTCACCGAGGTGCGGCACGCGGTGGTGCTGTCCAACGACGGCCTCGCGGTCGGCGCCTCCACCGACCTCAGGCGGGAGGACGCCGAACACCTGGCCGCCGTCGCCTCCGGCTTCCACAGCCTGGCCAAGGGGGCGGGCCGGCACTTCGGAGCCGGCGGAGTGCGCCAGACCATGGTGGAGATGGACGACGGCTTCCTGTTCGTGGCCGCCGCGGGCGACGGCTCCTGCCTGGCCCTCCTCACCGCCGTGACCGCCGACATCGGCCTGGTCGCGTACGAGATGGCGCGGCTGGTCAAACGCGTCGGAGAGCACCTCTACACGCCGCCGCGCCTCGGCGCGCGACCGCCCCTCGGATGAGGGCGGAGAGCGACTCGCGCAGATGACCGACGACAGGACCGGCGCCCCACGCGAGTCGGGCAGCCAGTGGTACGACAACGAGGCCGGCCCGCTCGTCCGCCCGTACGCCATGACGGGTGGGCGCACGAAGCCCGGCCCCACGGGAGTGCGCTTCGACCTGATCGCCCTGGTCGCCGTCGATCCGGGCGCGCCGGGCACGGACGGCATGCCGCTCGGGCCGGAACACCGCACCCTCATCGGCCTGTGTCGCACGGAGACCCAGTCCGTCGCCGAACTCGCGGCGGGCGCGGACCTCCCCGTAGGCGTGGTCAGGGTGCTCCTGGGCGACCTGTTGGAGCTGGGCTGCGTCACCGTCAGCCGTCCGGTGCCTCCCGCGCAGTTGCCCGATGAACGGATTCTGCGCGAGGTGATCGCGGGACTGCGAGCGCTGTAGATGAACGATCGGAGCGACCCGGGCGCGTATGGACCGACCCGGTGCCGACTCGTGCACTTCCTCGAACACGGACGCGCAGGAGTCGGTCACATCGGGCAGACCCCGGTCGAACCGCCCGAAGCGGGGGCGCGGTTGTCCATGATGCTGCCTTCCCGTTCGCACGCAGGGCCCCGCGCGATCGCCGCGACGACGCGCGGCGCGCCCGTACCGACGTAGACCGTTGCCGGCACTCCCGAGAGAAGTGATCCATGGTCTCCGAGCACTCCGACGCCACCGGCGAGACGGCTCCGCTGGCGTTGAAGATACTGGTCGCCGGCGGGTTCGGCGTGGGCAAGACCACCATGGTGGGCGCGGTCAGCGAGATCAAGCCGCTGCGCACCGAGGAACTGCTCAGCCAGGCAGGGCAGTTGGTGGACGACACCGACGGCGTGGACCACAAGGTCACGACCACCGTCGCGATGGACTTCGGCCGTATCACCATCCGCTCCGGCCTCTCCCTGTACCTGTTCGGAACCCCCGGGCAGGACCGCTTCTGGTTTCTGTGGGACGAGCTGTCCCAAGGGGCCCTCGGCGCGGTGGTCCTCGCCGACACCAGGCGTCTGGAGGACTGCTTCCCGGCGGTCGACTACTTCGAGCACCGGCACATCCCGTTCGTGGTGGCGGTCAACTGCTTCACCGGCACGCGGACGTACGGCGCCGAGGACGTCTCGCGCGCCCTCGACCTCGACGGCGGCACGCCCGTCGTCCTGTGCGACGCCCGTGACCGCGACTCCGGCAAGGAGGTCCTGATCAGGCTGGTCGAGTACGCCGGGCGGATGCACACCGCCCGGCTGCTCGACTCCGTGCGCTGACGGCGCGTAGGGCGGCGGGCGTCAGTCCGCGACGGCCTTCTGCGCCAGGACCTTGGTGATCGAGACGCGGACGAGGAGTTCACCCGGCACGCCGTTGCGGGCGCCGAACTCCTCGGCACGCTCCTCGCCCATGTAGCGGGCGCCGATCCTGGCCGCCCAGTGCCGGACCTCGTCGAGATCCTCGGAGATCCGGGCCCGGCCCTGCAGCACCACGTAGTCGAACGGCGGCCGGTCGTCGTCCACGCAGAGGGCGACCCGGCCGTCCCGTGCCAGGTTGCGGCCCTTCACCGTCTCCTTCCCGGTGTTGAACACCAGGTCGTCGCCGTCGAGCACGAACCAGATCGGCGCCACGTGCGGACTTCCGTCGGCTCGTACGGTGGACAGCTTTCCGGTGCGGGTTCCGTGCGTGACGAACGCCCGCCATTCCTCATCGGTCATCTTCTGTGCCATGCCGCCATCCTCCTTGCTCCGGCGACCGCTCCTGCGCAAGGCTGGCGAACAGATGCTCCGGTCGGGCGGAGGATCACACGGGGACGTCACACGGGGAGTGCAAATGGCGCAGAACCAGGGCCTGGACCGGCTGCTGGACGATCTGACCGAACGCGTCGGGCAGGTGCGCCATGCGCTCGTCCTGTCCAACGACGGTCTGGTCGCGGGCGCGAGCTCGAAACTGCGCCGGGAGGACGCGGAGCACCTCGCCGCCGTCTCGTCCGGGCTGCACAGCCTCGCCAAGGGATCGGGGCGCCACTTCGGCGCCGGCGGAGTGCGCCAGACCATGATCGAGTTCGAAGACGCCGTGCTGTTCGTCACCGCGGCGGGCACCGGCAGCTGTCTGTGCGTGCTCAGCGGAGCCGACGGTGACATGGGGCGGATCGCCTACGAGATGACCTTGCTCGTCAACCGGGTCGGCGAACACCTCACCGTCGATGCCCGACATCCTGAGCGCGCTCCCCTCGCAGAGCTCTGACCTGCCCTTTCTTCCCCTCGCTCGAAGTTATCCACAGGCTCGCCACGCTGTCCGCGATTCCGGCTACGGTTTTTCCGAGGCCACCGCGGACGATGCGGACCTCGCTCCACACCACTTCACTCCACGGGGGAGACGACCATGTCCCGAACCGCCATCGCCCCGCCCGACTCCGTCTCCTGCGCGCCGGGTCGCGCGGCACGCGAACTGGAACTGAAAAGGGTCGACCTCGACCTCGCCGTGCACCTCGGGCGCGTGAGGACCGTGCCCGACGAGGCGGGCGGCGGCCGCCGGGTGCCCCGCGCCGAACTCGACCGCCTGCGCGCCCAGCCCGGCTTCCCCGACTCGCTGCGCGAGAGCCTGCTGACCGTGGGGACCGCAGAGGGCGCCGCCCTCCTCGACGTGGCGCCGACCCGCTTCACCCGTCTGGCCCGCCTGGGACTGGTCACGCCGGTGAGGTTCTACCTCAACCGCTACCGGGTCGTCGTCTGGCTGTATCTCGCCGAGGAACTACGCCAGTTCGCCGCGGACCGCACCAACGCGTTCCTGCTCACCGGCCGCACACCCGAGGTGTTGCGCGGCCAACTGGCCGCGGGCGTCGACCTGCGGCCGCGGAACTGGCGCGGACGCCACCTGGGCTTCCTGCTCCGCCAGGCGGAAGGGCCCTGGCAGTACGCGGGGGTCCTGGCCGGGTTCCTCGACCCGCTCCACGTCGCGGAGATCGTCAGGGACCCCTACGAGCGCTCCCATCTGAACCGGTTCCGGCCCGGACCGCCGGCCCACTGCACCCCCGGCACGCCGGCCGCCCACCTCGTCGAGAAGGTCATGACCGCGCAGGACGCCGACGAGATCGACTGGCTGAGGTCGGACCTGAGCCGAACGCTGGACGAGGCCCGCGCCGACCAGCCCGCGCCGCGGCCCGCCTCGAAACGCGCCCTGCCGCGTCCGCCCGAGCAGCGGGGCGCGTCCGATGAACCCGGTCCCGAGCGACCCGCGCGCGGCCTGCTGAACCGGCTGCGCCGACGAAGCGCCTGACCCACGGCGACCACGGCGATCACGGCGACGTCGGCGGCTACAGCGCCCGGAACAGCCCCTCCTGGACGACCGACACCAACAGGCGACCCTCCAGGTCGTAGATGCGTCCTCGGGCCAGTCCCCGACCGCCGGTGGCGATCGGCGACTCCTGGTCGTACAGGAACCACTCGTCCGCGCGGAACGGCCGATGGAACCACATGGCGTGGTCCAGCGACGCCATGTCGAAGTTGCGCGGCCCCCACAGGGGCTCGACCGGCAGGCGGACGGCGTCCAGAAGAGTCATGTCACTGGCGTACGTGAGCGCGCAGGTGTGGACGAGCGGATCGTCGCCCAGCGGCCCGACGGCGCGCATCCACACCGCGCTGCGCGGCTCCGCGTCCTTGACGTCCTCGGCGCTCCAGCGCAGCGGGTCCGCGTACCGGATGTCGAAGGGCTGGCGACGCGCCATGCGCTCCAACTGCTCGGGCAGCGCGCCCAGGTGCGCCCGGACCTCCTCGGCCACCGTCGGCAGGGATTCCGGGTCCGGTACCTCGCGGGCCGGCGGCAGCTGGTGCTCGAAGGGACCTTCCTCAGGCTTGTGAAAGGAGGCGGTGAGATTGAAGATCGTGCGCCCCTGCTGCACGGCGGTGACCCGGCGGGTCGTGAACGACCGGCCGTCCCGCACCCGTTCCACCTGGTACACGATCGGCACGCCCGGCCGTCCCGGGCGCAGGAAATACGCGTGCAGCGAGTGCACGGGCCGGTCGCCCTCGGTGGTCCGGCCGGCCGCGACCAGCGCCTGGCCCGCCACCTGGCCGCCGAAGACCCGCTGCAGCGACTCGTGCGGGCTGCGGCCCCGGAAGATGTTGACCTCGATCTGCTCCAGGTCGAGCAGGTCGACCAGCTTCTCGGCCGGATTCGTCATCGGTGCGTTTCTCCTGTGCCCTCTTCTGCGCCTTGCTCTGTGCCCTGTCCCGTGCTGGTCCCGGCATCTGATCCGCTGGTTGCGGCCCGCGCCGTCGGACGGGCCCGGTCCCTCACAGCTGGCCGACGGAGGTGACGCGGACGACCGCGCGGCCCTCGGCGTCCGACGCCGTGAGATCGACCTCCGCGCTGATGCCCCAGTCGTGGTCGTCGTTCGGGTCGTCGAAGATCTGCCGGACCCGCCACAGGGCGTTCTCCGGCTCCTCCTGGATGACCAGCAGCTTCGGCCCCCGCGCGTCGGGGCCGGTGCCGAGGTCGTCGTACTCGTCCCAGTACTTGTCCATCGCCTCGCCCCAGGCGTCGGCGTCCCAGCCGGACTCGCCGTCCAGCTCGCCGAGTTCGTCGACATGGTCGAGGGCGGCCAGCTCGACCCGGCGGAACATCGCGTTGCGGACCAGGACCCGGAAGGCGCGGGCGTTGGCGGTGACCGGCTTGACCTCGTCGGCCTTCTCCTGCGCCTCCTCGGCGGTCATCTCCTCCGGGTTGGCGAGCTGCTCCCACTCGTCCAGCAGACTGGAGTCGACCTGGCGCACCATCTCGCCGAGCCATGCGATCAGGTCCTGCAGATCCTCGGACTTGAGGTCGTCGGGGACGGTGTGGTCGAGGGCCTTGTAGGCGCCGGCCAGGTACCGCAGCACGATGCCCTCGGTGCGGGCCAGCTCGTAGTGCGAGACCAGCTCGGTGAAGGACATCGCCCGCTCGTACATGTCACGGATGACGGACTTCGGCGACAGCGGATGGTCGCCGACCCACGGGTGGCTCTTGCGGTACGTGTCGTACGCGTGGAAGAGCAACTCCTCCAGAGGCTTCGGGTAGGAGACGTCCTGCAGGCGCTCCATGCGCTCCTCGTACTCGACGCCGTCCGCCTTCATGGCGGCCACCGCCTCGCCCCGCGCCTTGTTCTGCTGCGCGGCCAGGATCTGGCGCGGATCGTCCAGCGTGGACTCCACGACCGAGACCATGTCGAGAGCGTAGGAGGGCGACTCCGGGTCCAGCAGCTCGAACGCGGCCAGCGCGAACGTGGACAGCGGCTGGCTGAGCGCGAAGTCCTGCTGCAGGTCGACGGTGAGGCGGACGATCCGGCCGGTGGCGTCCGGCTCCTCGAGCCGCTCCACGACGCCGCCGTCCAGCAGCGAACGGTAGATCGCGATGGCACGCCGGATGTGCCGCAGCTGCTGCTTGCGCGGCTCGTGGTTGTCCTCCAGCAGGTGCCGCATCGCCTCGAAGGCGTTCCCGGGTCGGGCGATCACGGACAGCAGCATGGTGTGCGTGACGCGGAAGCGCGACGTCAGCGGCTCCGGCTCGGACTCGATGAGCTTGTCGAAGGTGTTCTCCGTCCAGCCCACGAAGCCTTCCGGCGCTTTCTTGCGCACCACCTTGCGACGCTTCTTCGGATCGTCACCGGCCTTGTTGAGGGCCTTCTCGTTCTCGATGACGTGCTCGGGAGCCTGCGCCACGACCAGACCCGCGGTGTCGAAGCCGGCCCGGCCGGCCCGCCCCGCGATCTGGTGGAACTCACGCGCCCGCAGTGTGCGCACCCGGTTGCCGTCGTACTTGGTCAGCGCCGTGAACAGCACCGTGCGGATGGGCACGTTCACGCCGACACCGAGCGTGTCGGTACCGCAGATCACCTTCAGCAGACCGGCCTGGGCGAGCTTCTCCACCAGACGCCGGTACTTCGGCAGCATGCCGGCGTGATGGACGCCGATGCCGTGCCGCACGTAGCGCGAGAGATTGCTGCCGAACTTCGTGGTGAAGCGGAAGCTGCCGATCAGGTCGGCGATCCGCTCCTTCTCCTCACGCGAGCACATGTTGATGCTCATCAGCGCCTGCGCCCGCTCCACCGCCTGCGCCTGCGTGAAGTGCACGATGTACACCGGGGCCTGCCGGGTGTCCAGCAGGTCGCTGAGCGTCTCCGTCATCGGCGTGTACCGGTACTCGTAGGACAACGGCACGGGACGCGTCGCCGAACGGACCACCGCCGTGGGGCGGCCGGTGCGCCGGGCGAGGTCCTTCTCGAAGAAGGACACGTCCCCGAGCGTCGCCGACATGAGCACGAACTGCGCCCGGGGAAGCTCCAGAAGGGGAATCTGCCACGCCCAGCCGCGGTCGCCCTCCGCGTAGAAGTGGAACTCGTCCATGACGACCTGGCCCACATCCGCGTGCCTGCCGTCGCGCAGCGCGATCGAGGCGAGCACCTCGGCCGTGCAGCAGATCACCGGGGCGTCGGAGTTCACCGACGCGTCGCCGGTCAGCATGCCGACGTTCTCCGTGCCGAAGATCTTGCACAGCTCGAAGAACTTCTCCGACACCAGCGCCTTGATCGGCGCCGTGTAGAAAGTGACCTCGTCCCGCGCGAGGGCCGCGAAGTGCGCAGCCGCGGCGATCATGCTCTTCCCCGACCCCGTGGGCGTCGACACGATCACGTTCGCCCCGGAGACCACCTCGATCAGCGCCTCCTCCTGGTGGGGGTAGAGCGTCAGACCGCGCTCCTGCGCCCAGGACTCGAAGGCTTCGTACAGGGCGTCGGGATCTGCGGTCGGCGGCAGCTGATCGATGAGGGTCACGCCCCCATCTTGCCTGCCGTCACCCCTGATGGGGGAATCGGCTGCCGACCCGAAGATCACGACGGCTACGCTGTGTCGCCGACGGAGCGTCATCGCACCCGGTCAACTGGACAGCGGCACACGAGGAACAGGGCGGGCAACGGCCATGATGGGACCAGCACACTCACTGTCGGGCGCCGCCGCCTGGCTGGGCGTCGGCGCGGCCGCCGCCGCGGCCGGGCACACGATGCCCTGGCCGGTCCTGCTCGCCGGCGCGCTGATCTGCGCCGGAGCCGCTCTCGCCCCGGATCTCGACCACAAGGCCGCCACCATCTCCCGGGCCTTCGGCCCCCTCTCACGCTGGCTGTGCGAGATCGTCGACAAGCTCTCCTACGCCGTCTACAAGTCGACGCGGAAGCAGGGCGACCCGCGTCGCTCCGGCGGGCACCGCACGCTCACGCACACCTGGCTGTGGGCGGTCATGATCGGCGCGGGCTCCTCGGCGCTGGCCGTGACCGGCGGCCGCTGGGGCGTGCTGGCGATCCTGTTCGTGCACATGGTGCTGGCGATCGAGGGCCTGCTGTGGCGGGCGGCCCGGGGCTCCAGCAGCGACGTGCTGGTGTGGCTGCTCGCCGCCACCAGCGCATGGATCCTCGCCGGCGTCCTGGACAAGCCCGGCAACGGCTCGGACTGGCTGTTCAACCAGCCCGGTCAGGCGTACCTGTGGCTCGGGCTGCCCATCGTGCTGGGCGCCCTGGTGCACGACATCGGGGACGCCCTCACCGTCTCCGGCTGCCCCGTCCTGTGGCCCATCCCGATCGGGCGCAAGCGCTGGTATCCGATCGGTCCGCCCAAGGTGATGCGATTCCGGGCGGGCAGCTGGGTCGAGCTGAAGGTGCTCATGCCCGTGTTCATGCTGCTCGGGGGAGTGGGCGGGGCAGCCGCCCTCAACTACATCTGACGGCGGGCGCGGGCTCAGGTCATCGCGCCGCCGTCGCCGTAGCGCCGCTCGAAGCGGGCGATGCGGCCCTCCGTGTCCACCGTGCGCGCCTTGCCCGTGTAGAAGGGGTGGCTCTCCGAGGAGATCTCCACGTCCACGACCGGGTAGGTCTCGCCGTCGTCCCACTCGATGGTCTGGTCGCTGCTCGCCGTGGACCGGGTCAGGAAGGCGAAACCGGCGGCGCGGTCGCGGAAGACGACCTCGTGGTAGTCGGGCTGCTTGTCCTGCTGCATGAATGCTCCTCGTGCCGTTCAACCGGACAGGGCGTCCTCGTCGACGATGTGCATCGCGGCCTCCTCCGCGGAGGCGGCCGCGCCGTCGATGCCGACGTCCGTGGCGATCAGCGCGCTCTCCTCGCCCTCGTGGACTCCCTCGTCGGGCGCCACGAGCCGGCCGGAGCGCAGGACGCCGACCTCGTTGTCGAGGAGTTCCCCGTCGGTGCCGTCGCAGTCTCCGAGACCGTCGCCGTCGGGCGCGTCCGGGTCCGGCACTTCCTCCGCGAGGCGCTGGTCCAGGCTCTCCCCCTGCCGGCGTTCCGCGGCGGTCACACCGCTGTGCTCCACGGCCCAGGGACGCTCGGGCGGGGACCAACCGCGGTCGAGGGGGTTTGCGACGCCGTCGTTCTCCAGCGTGTCCTCCTCGTCGAGCAGCCCCGAGTCGTCCTGGATGTCGGAGGCGTCAGGCTGGTAGACGTCGTCTCCCCATCCGTCGGCGCTGTTCACGGCTACCTCCAGGGGGTGACGGGCCGGTGCGCTCCGTGGTCGGCGGTCGGGTTCCACCGCGCGGGAGGCCGGCCGGGCGCGGCGTGTGCCGGATGGATTCCGACGGTCTCCCGCGCGGGTGCCGTTATCCAGCGTTCCACCCTGCTTCGGTACCGCGCAACGCCAGAGGCCGCGCGGGAGCGGCGCCCTGCCGCCGCGGGCGCGGCGTCGTCGTGGCTCCCCGGCGCTCTGATCGCCGCGTGGTGCGGCGCCCGGGCGCGAACGGGGCGGACCCGGACCGCCTGCTGCGGCGAGGAGGCCCGGGCCGGCAGCGACGCCGGTACGGACTTCGGCGCCGGCACCGAAGTCCGCACCGGCGCCGGCACCGAAGTCCGTGCCAGTACCGGAGTCCGCACCGGCGCGGGCATCGAATCCCGTACTGGCGCCGGCATCGAACGTCGTGCCGGTGCCGGGGCTCGCGCTCCTCGTGTCAGCGTCCGTCAGCGGCGTGGGCAGCCCTGGCCGCCGTCGGGCTCACCCGTGCCACGACCGCCACAGCGCCGCGTACGCTCCGTCCGCCGCCACCAGCTCAGCGTGGCTGCCCAGCTCGCTGATGCGGCCGTTATCGACGACGGCGATCACGTCGGCGTCATGGGCGGTGTGCAGACGGTGGGCGATGGCGACGACCGTGCGGCCGTCCAGGACACGGGCCAGGGACCGCTCCAGATGGCGGGCGGCACGGGGGTCGAGGAGCGAGGTCGCCTCGTCCAGGACGAGCGTGTGCGGGTCGGCCAGCACCAGCCGGGCCAACGCGACCTGTTGCGCCTGGGCCGGGGTGAGCGCCACGCCTCCCGAGCCGACCTCGGTGTCGAGGCCGTCGTCCAGGGCCCGTGCCCAGCCGTCGGCGTCGACCGCGCCCAGGGCGGCCCACAACTCGGCGTCCTCCGCGGCCGTGGAGCGCTCTGCGCCCGGGCGCAGCCGGGAGTGGGGGAGGGCGAGCCGGAGGTTGTCGCGCAGGGAGCCCACGAAGACGTGGTGCTCCTGGTTGACCAGGGCCACATGCGAGCGGACCCGTTCGGCGGTCATCCGGGACAGCTCGGCACCGCCCAGGGTGATCCGCCCGCCGCGGGGCGCGTAGATCCCGGCGAGCAGTCGCCCCAGGGTGGACTTGCCCGCGCCCGACGGGCCGACCAGGGCCAGCCGGGTGCCGGGGGAGACCCGCAGGGTCACCTCGCGCAGCACGTCGACACCCTCCCGGTACCCGAAGCGCACCCTGTCGGCGAGCACGTCGCGGCCGTCCGGCGCCAGCCCGGAGTCCCCGGCGTCCGGCTCGATGTCCCGCACACCGACCAGCCGGGCCAGCGACACCTGGGCCACCTGCAATTCGTCGTACCAGCGCAGCACGAGGTTCACCGGGTCGACCAGCATCTGCGCCAGCAGCGCCCCCGTCGTCAGCTGACCGACGTCGATCCAGCCCTGCAGGACGAACGCGCCGCCCAGCATGAGGACCGAGCCGAGGACCGTCACATGCACCAGATTGATCACCGGGAACAGGACGGATCGCAGCCACAGCGTGTAGCGCTCCCACGCCGTCCACTGCCGGATGCGCTCCTCCGACAGGGCGATGCGTCGATCGCCCAGGCGGTGGGCCTCGACGGTGCGGCCGGCGTCCACGGTCTCGGCGAGGGCGGCTGCCACGGATGCGTAACCGACAGCCTCCGAGCGGTAGCCGGCCGGCGCCCGTTTGAAGTACCAACGGCATCCCACGACCAGCAGCGGCACCGCGACCAGCACGGCAGGCGCGAGCGGCGGCGCGGTGACGAGCAGTCCGCCGAGCAGCAGCAGCGCCCACATCACGCCGATGGTCAGCTGCGGCACGGCCTCGCGCATGGCGTTGGCCAGCCGGTCGACGTCCGTGGTGATGCGGGACAGCAGGTCGCCCGTGCCGGCCCGCTCCAGCACGCCCGGCGGCAGCCGGACCGACCGGACGAGGAAGTCCTCGCGCAGGTCCGCGAGCATCTGTTCGCCGAGCATCGCGCCGCGCAGTCGCACCTGCCGCACGAAGGCGGCCTGGACGACCAGGGCGAGCACGAACAGCGTGGCCGTGAACCCGAGATGGAGTTCGCGCGCCCCGTCCGACAGCCGCTCCACCAGGTCTCCCAGCAACCAGGGACCCGCCATCGAAGCGACGGTGGCGACCGTGTTGACCAGGAGGAGCAGCAGGAAGGCGCGGCGGTGCCGGCGCAGAAGTTCGGCCACGTAGGCGCGTACGGTCGCGGGGGCGCCGACGGGCAGCGTGTTCGCCGTCCTCGGTGCCGCCGGGTCGTACGCGGGCGGCGCCACGCCGATCATGCCGTCTCCTCGATCTCTTCGCGCTCGGTGTGCGCCAGGTCGTGTTCGATGGGTTCGCGTTCGTTCTTCTCCGGCCCCTTCAGCTCCGGCCCCTTCAGCTCCGGCCCCTTCAGCTCCGGGCCCTTCAGCTCCGGGCCCTTCAGCTCCGGCCCTTTCAGCTCCGGGCCCTTCGGCACGCCGCTCAGCGAGGCCCCCGCGTCCTCGGGGAGGCCCGTGGCGAGCGCGATCTCCTCTTCGGTCTCCCTGGTCACCACGGCGCGGTACCGGGGTTCGCGGTGCAGCAGTTCACGGTGGCCGCCGGCCGCGACGGCGGCGCCCTCGTGCACGAGCACGACCCGGTCGGCCCGGTCGAGCAGCAGGGGGGACGAGGTGAACACGACCGTCGTACGACCGTCGCGCAGTTCGCGCAGTCCCTCGGCGATCCGGGCCTCGGTGTGCGAGTCGACGGCCGAGGTGGGCTCGTCCAGGACGAGGACCTGGGGGTCGGTGTACAGGGAGCGGGCCAGCGCGAGCCGTTGCCGCTGGCCACCGGAGAGGGACCGGCCGCGTTCGGTGATGTGGGCCTGCATCGGGTCGGCGGTGTCCAACGACCCCTGGACGAGCGCTTCGAGGACGTCCCCGCACTGGGCGGCGGCCAGCGCCGCACCCGCGTCGACCTCGCCCGAGGCGGGCACGTCGAGGAGATCGCGCAGCGCGCCGGACAGCAACACGGGGTCCTTGTCCTGGACGAGGACGGCCGTGCGCGCGCAGTCCAGCGGCAGTTCGTCCAGCGGGACGCCGCCGAGCAGGACCGAGGGGCCGTGTTCCGCGGGATGTCCGCCCAGCCGTTCGGCCAGTCGCCCGGCCGCGTCGGGATCGCCGCACACGACCGCGGTGAGCAGGGCTGCCGGGGCGAGCAGTCCCGTGCCGGGGTCGTACAGGTCGCCCGAGGGCGTTTCGGCCGCGCGCGACCCGCCGATGTCCGTCGCGCGCTCCAGGGACAGCACGCCTGCGGCGCGTTTGGCCGACGGGCGCGAGAAGGAGTAGGCCATGGCGATCTCCTCGAAGTGCCGGAGGGGATACGTCAGGACCATCACCGAGCTGTAGACCGTGACCAGTTCGCCCACGGTGATGCGGCCCTCCCGGGCCAGCTGGACGCCGTAGCAGACCACCGCGATCAACAGCAGGCCCGGCAGCAGTACCTGGACGGCGTTGATGAGGGCCCACATCCGGGCGCTGCGCACCGCCGCGCGCCGCACCTCCTGCGAGGCGCTGCGGTAGCGGTCGAGGAAGAGTTCCTCGCCGCCGATGCCGCGCAGCACCCGCAGTCCCGCCACGGTGTCCGAGGCGAGTTCGGTGGCGCGTCCGGCCTTCTCGCGCTGGAAGTCGGCCCGGCGGGTGGCCCGCGGCAGCAGGGGCAGCACCGCGATCGCGAGGACGGGCAGGCCCACGGCGACCACGACGCCGAGCGCGGGCTGGTAGACGACCAGGCCCGCGCAGACCAGCAGGACGGTGACGGCCGCGGCGGTGAAACGGGACACCGCCTCCACGAACCAGCCGATCTTCTCGACGTCGCCCGTGGAGACGGCCACGACCTCGCCGGCCGCGACCCGCCGGTTCAGCGCGGAGCCGAGCTGCGAGGCCTGGCGGGCGAGCAGTTGCTGGACCCGTGCGGCGGCGGTGATCCAGTTGGTGACCGCGGCCCGATGCAGGAAGGTGTCCCCGATCGCGGTGGCGGCGCCGCACAGGGCCATCACGCCGCCGGCGAGGGCGAGCCGGGCGCCGGAGCGGTCCACCACGGCCTCGATCGCGAAGCCCACGCAGAAGGGCTGTGCCGAGACGGCGACGAAGTGCAGCAAACCCCAAGCCAACGCCTTGAGTTGACCGCCCAGTTGGTTGCGGCCCAGCCACCACAGGAAGCGGGGGCCCGAGCGTGCGTCGGGCACTCCCGGGTCGGGGTACGGAAGGTCTTGGATCTGCATGACGTCCCAGCGGTTCGAGTCAGGGCAGGTGGATGGGCGAGAGAGAAGGCGACCGGCGAGGGGAGCGGGCGCTGGTGCAGGGCGGCGGAGGGGAATGGAGGGGAAAGGAAGGGGGCGGGGGGAGGGGCGGGACGGGAAGGTTCGCGGAGTGCGGCGGGAAACCGTGCAAGGTTCGCGTCGCGGTGTGGTCGGAATCAACCGGTTTTCCACGGCGACGGCGGGATCCGGCAACCGTCCGACCCGGCCTCGGTGTCCGGAACCTGCCGTAAAAGAGTGGTAAGTGATGCGATCATGGCCCGATGCGACTTGGCGAGGGGCGGCACGCAGGAGCCGCGACGGTGGCCTCCGTTCTTCTGTTCGCGGCCCTGGCCGCGTGCGGTGGAGCGGGCGCGCAACGCGGAAGCGACGGCGTGGCGCGGGCCGGCGCGCAGGGCGCCGGCCACTCTTCTCAGGCGGCCGGGGCGACCGGCGTCCCCGGCGTCGGCGACCGGATGCAGCGGCGGATTCCCGCGGCCACGCGCCAGGTCGTGGCGGTGTACGGCGACGGAAAGGACTTTGCGGGGTCCACCGTCGTGCTCTACGCCAGACGTGGACCGCACTGGGAGCGCGTCCACAGATGGCGGGGGCACAACGGCAAGAAGGGCTGGACCTCGAGACATCGGGCCGGCGACAACCGCAGTCCCGTCGGTGTGTTCACGCTCACCGACGCGGGCGGGGTCCTCGCGGATCCCGGCACCAGGCTGTCTTACACCAGGTCCGCCTCGTTCGCGGCACCGCGCTGGTGGGCGAAATCGCACTGGCACGACTTCGACTACGTCATCGCCATCGACTACAACCGCGTCAAGGGCGTCCCGCCCGACGACCCGACGCGACCCGAGGGCGAGGAGCGGGGCGGCGGCATCTGGCTGCACCTGGACCACGGCAGCGGCACCTCGGCCTGCGTCAGCGTGTCCGAGGCGGCGATGGAACACCTGCTGCGCACGCTCGACCCGGACAAGCATCCCGTGGTGGTCATGGGGGACAGGGCCGCACTGCGGACGCAGAGTCCCTGACCGTTCCGGCGGAGGCGTCATTGCGGGGAGCCGCCGGCACCCCGTAGAACACGGGCCATTGAGACGTCGGATTAGCTTGTCCATGCTCACCGTGGCGGCGTTGCTGGCGGGCGCCCTCCTCGGCGGCGGAGCGGCCCGCGAGGCCGTCGCCGCGCCCGCCAGAGCCGAGGCTCCGGCCGAGTTCGGCGCCGACCGGCACGACCCCCTCACCGCCGCGCCGGCCGTGCCCCGACCGCACACCAGGTCGTGCCGAGTCACCCTCGCCGAGGCGCGGTTCCGGGACTTCACGCCGTACCGCGGCTCGTACCACCCGCCGGCCGGCTGGCCGGCGTGGGCGGGTTGCCGCCGGCGGGCCAGGCGTGGAAGCCGCCGTTGGCGTCCGGCCTACGCGTTGGGGTCGAAGGGAATCCCGGAGGGCTGGGCGACCGCTGGAGCGCGGTGGTGCTGCGGCTCGACGGCAAGGTCAAGGGGCGGCAGTTCGACCGGCTCGGCCGTCTGCACGTCGGAGGGGTGGAGGTCTTCCGCACCTCGACGCCCGAGCCGTCCCCCGACGGGATCGAGTGGTCCGTCGAGAAGGACGTCACCCGCTACAGCGACACCTTCCGCTCCGCCCAGCGTGGAGATGCTCATCGGCAACGTCGTCGACGACACGTACACGGGGGTGATCGACGTCAAGGTGACTCTCACGTTCTACGAGGGGAGGTCGGCGGACGCCGCCCCCGACCGCGTCCTCACCCTTGTTCGACGGCCTCGACGCCCGCTGGACGGACGACGAGTCGGTCACCGTCGACGGGCGCGGCCCGGCCCGGACCCTCGCACCCACCGGACGTACGAGGGCCGCGCCCGCTGCTCCGACCGTTGCGGAGGGGCGGGCGCGGCCCGTGCCCGCGCCGTTCAGCAGGTTCGCCCGCGATTCCGCTCGCGCCCCTGTTCCGGCTGCGCCTCCCGCTCCGGTCTCGGGTCCTGCTCCATCGCCCCGCCGACCAGCGCGTCCAGCAATCCGCCCAGCACCTCGCGCTCCAGGGTCGTCAGCGGGTCGAGGATCTCCTCCGCGGCCGACACGCGGGCGCCCCGCAGCCGGCGCAGCGCCTTGCGGCCGCCCTCGGTGAGCTCGATCCGGATGACCCGACGGTTGGCGGGGTCAGGCGCCCGCCGTGCCATGCCACTCGCCTCCAGCCCGTCGACCAGGGTCGTCACGGCGCGGGGGACCACCTCCAGCCGAGCGGCCAGGTCGGCCATGCGCGGCGGTGAGTCGCAGTGCGCCAGTGTGCGCAGCAGCCGGGCCTGGGCCGGTGTGACGCCCAGCCCACTCTGCTGCAGATGGCGCTTCTGGATGCGATGCACCCGGCGCGTGAGCCGCAGCAACTGCTCGGCGAGCAGACTGTCGGAATCGGGGGTGGTCATGGGGGAACAATAACAGGACCTCGTTCATTGTGAGTATAGGTAACAATGAGCTAAGCTCCGTCAGTCCTCCTCGTCACACCCTCCGTAGGAGCCATGCCCCGAGATCACATCGACTGGACCCCCACGCCCGGCGCCCCGACCGACGAACCTCGTCAGGTGCGCCGCATCCTCGCCCTCTTCAAGCCCTACCGCGCGCGGCTCGCGGTCGTGGGCCTGCTCGTCGCCGCCTCGTCGCTCGTCACCGTGGCCACCCCCTTCCTGCTCAAGGAGACGCTGGACGTCGCGATCCCGCAGGGGCGCACCGGTCTGCTCACCCTGCTCGCCCTCGGCATGATCCTCAGCGCCGTGCTCGGCGGCGTCTTCGGCGTCCTGCAGACGCTCATCTCCACGACGGTCGGCCAGCGCGTCATGCACGATCTGCGGACGGCCGTCTACGGGCGGTTGCAGCGCATGTCGCTCGCGTTCTTCACGCGCACGCGCACCGGTGAGGTGCAGTCCCGCATCGCCAACGACATCGGCGGGATGCAGGCCACCGTCACCTCCACCGCGACCTCCCTGGTCTCCAACTTCACCAGCGTGGTCGCCACGATCATCGCGATGGTCGCCCTCGACTGGCGGCTGACGGTCGTCTCGCTCCTGCTGCTGCCGGTGTTCGTGTGGATCAGCCGGCGGGTCGGCAACGAACGCAAGAAGATCACCACCCAGCGTCAGAAGCAGATGGCCGCGATGGCCGCCACGGTCACCGAATCGCTGTCCGTCAGCGGCATCCTGCTCGGCCGCACCATGGGCCGGGCCGACTCCCTCACCGAGGCCTTCGCGGAGGAGTCCGAGCAACTGGTCGACCTCGAGGTGCGGTCGAACATGGCCGGGCGGTGGCGCATGGCCGTGATCGGGATCGTCATGGCGGCCATGCCGGCCGTCATCTACTGGACGGCCGGCATGGCCCTCCAGGCCGGCGGCCCGGACGTGTCCCTCGGCACGATCGTCGCCTTCGTCTCGCTGCAGCAGGGCCTGTTCCGCCCCGCCGTCAGCCTCCTGTCGACCGGCGTGCAGATCCAGACCTCGCTCGCGCTCTTCCAGCGCATCTTCGAATACCTCGACCTCCCCATCGACATCACCGAGCGGGAGAACCCGGTCCACCTCGACCAGATCAAGGGCGAGGTCCGCTTCGAGGACGTCGTCTTCCGCTATGACGACGGCAGCGCGGACGGGCCGGTCGGCCCCGTCCTCGACGGCATCGACGTCACCGTCCCCGCCGGCGGCAGCCTCGCCGTCGTCGGCCCGACCGGCGCCGGCAAGTCCACGCTGGGCTACCTGGTGCCGCGCCTGTACGACGTGACGGGCGGCCGGGTCACCCTCGACGGCGTCGACGTGCGCGACCTCGACTTCGACACCCTCGCCCGGGCGGTCGGCGTCGTCTCGCAGGAGACGTACCTCTTCCACGCCACCGTCGCCGACAACCTGCGCTTCGCCAAGCCGGACGCCACCGACGAGGAACTGCACGCGGCGGCGCGGGCGGCGCAGATCCACGACCACATCGCCAAACTGCCCGACGGCTACGACACGGTCGTCGGCGAGCGAGGCCACCGCTTCTCGGGCGGCGAGAAGCAGCGCCTGGCCATCGCGCGCACCATCCTGCGCGACCCGCCCGTGCTGATCCTCGACGAGGCGACCAGTGCCCTGGACACCCGCACGGAACAGGCCGTCCAGGAAGCCATCGACGCGCTCTCGGCGAACCGCACCACCCTCACCATCGCCCACCGGCTGTCCACCATTCGGAGCTCCGACCAGATCGTGGTCCTCGACTCCGGCGCGGTGGTCGAACGGGGTACGCACGAGGAGCTGTTGCGGCAGGACGGCCGGTACGCGGCCCTGGTGCGACGGGACTCCCGGCTGGAGCCGACAAAATGACAGTATGGCAAGTTGTGCCGGGTTTGTGACGATCTGGGAGTTACCGTGCCCGCATGCAGAAGAACACTCCGCCTCGGAGCACGATTCGACTGACGCGCCGCGGCCGTCTCGTCCTCATCGCGACCGGCGCCGTCGTGGCCGGCGCCGCCGTGGCGGTGCCGCTGCTGAGCCTGGAGCACCCCAGGGAGGAGCCGAAGCCGAGGACGCTGGTCATCCCCGAGGGCTGGCGCGCGAGCCAGGTCTACGAGGCGATCGACAAGGCGCTCGCCCTGCCGGCCGGCACCACGCGCAAGGCCGTGCCGACGGCCGGCCTGAAGCTGCCGAACGACGCCAAGGGCAACCCCGAGGGGTACCTCTTCCCGGCGACCTATCCGCTGTACAAGAAGGCCACGCCGCAGACGCTGCTCGCCTACATGGTGGACACGGCCGACAAGAGGTTCAACCGAGCGCCGATCGCCGCGGGCGCCCAGCGCAACGCCATGAACGTGTATCAGACGGTGATCGTCGCCAGCCTCGTCCAGGCCGAGGCCGCCACCAAGGCGGACATGGGCAAGGTGGCCCGGGTCGTGTTCAACCGCCTGGAACGCGGGATGCCGTTGCAGATGGACTCCACCGTCAACTACGCGCTGAACCGCTCCACACTGAAGACGACGGAAAGCGACACCCGAGTCGAGAGCCCCTACAACTCCTACCAGCGCATGGGCCTGCCGCCGACGCCGATCGACAACCCCGGCGAGGAGGCGATGCGCGCCGTCATCAGCCCCACCCCGGGCGACTGGCTGTACTTCGTCACCGTCAAGCCGGGCGACACGCGCTTCACGGCGAGCCTCGCGGAGCACCAGCGCAACGTCGCGGAGTTCAACCGCAACCAGAAGGCCCCGCGGAGCGCGTCCGCGGCGGCCGGGTGAAGCGGCGGGACGTCAGGCGGCGACCGACTCCTGTGCGAGCAACCGCCTGATGTCCCGAACGGCCGCGCGGCCGGCCCGGTTGGCGCCGACCGTACTGGCCGACGGCCCGTAGCCGACGAGGTGGACCCGCGGGTCGGCGACCGCACGCGTGCCCTCGACCCGGATCCCGCCGCCCGGCTCGCGCAGCCGCAACGGCGCGAGATGATCGACGGCCGGCCGGAAACCCGTCGCCCACAGGATGACGTCGGCCGCGACCCGCCGACCGTCGCTCCACTCGACGCCCTCGGGAGTGATCCGGTCGAACATGGGCAGCCGGTCCAGCACCCCGTCGGCCAGCCCCTGCCGGATCGCGTCGTTGAGCGGCAGCCCCGTCACCGAGACCACGCTGTTCGGCGGCAGTCCCTGCCGCACGCGTTCCTCCACGAGCGCGACCGCGGCGCGCCCCGCCTCCTCGTCGAAGGGCCCCTCGCGGAAAACGGGAGGCCGACGCGTCACCCAGGTGGTGCCGGCCGCGTGGGGCGCGATCTCCAGCAGATGCTGGGTGCCGGAGGCCCCGCCGCCCACCACGACCACCCGCAGGCCCGCGAACGCCTCGGGGCCGGGGTACTGGGCGGTGTGCAGCTGGCGTCCGCGGAAGGTCTCCTGGCCCGGATAGCGCGGCCAGAACGGCCGGCCCCAGGTGCCGGTGGCGTTGATCAGCGCTCGTGCGGACCACGTGCCGTCGGAGGTCTCCACCAGCAGACGTCCGCCGGAGCCTTCCCGGACGGCCCGCACCTCCACCGGCCGCCGCACGCGCAGATCGAACCGGCGCTCGTAGGCGGCGAAGTACTCGCCGATGACCTGCGACGACGGCCGGGCGGGATCCGCGCCGGTCAGCTCCATCGCGGGCAGGGCGTGCATCCCGTGCACCTTGCCGTACGTCAGCGAGGGCCAGCGGAACTGCCAGGCGCCGCCCGGGGCGGGAGCGCGGTCGAGCACCACGAAGTCACGCTCCGGCTCGAAGCCGGTGCGCCGCAGGTGATAGGCGCCCGCCAGTCCTGCCTGGCCGGCGCCTATGACGACCACCTCGACCTCACGCACGTCGTTCACGCTCGCACCAACGCTTCGACCGGCGTGGATCTTCCCGGATCACCGCGACGAGGGGCCGCGGGTCCGTGTGATCGGCACGAGGTCCAGCGGGCGGGTGGGAACGTCGAGCGGGGGTCGAGGGGGTGGGAACGTCGAGCGGGTGTGGAACCCGGCATATGGGTCAGGATGGTGGCATGTCAGATGCGTTCACCACCCGAGTCCTGTCCGTCGCCTCCGGTTCCCGGGAGAGGGTCGTCGACCTCACCGGCGACTGCGAGACGTTCCTGCGCCAGGTGGCCGCCGGCCGCGACGGCCTCCTCAACGTCTTCGTGCCGCACGCCACGGCCGGCATCGCGATCATCGAGACGGGCGCGGGCAGCGACGACGACCTGCTCGCCGCGCTGCACACGCTCCTGCCCGCGGACGACCGCTGGCAGCACCGGCACGGCAGCCCCGGTCACGGCCGCGACCACGTCCTGCCGGCCTTCGTCCCGCCCCACGCGACCCTGCCCGTGGTGGACGGGAGGCTGGAACTGGGGACGTGGCAGTCGGTCTGCCTGGTGGACACCAACAAGGACAACCCCGACCGCCAGGTCCGGCTGAGCTTCCTGGGGTGAGTAGGAGCGCGTCCGGGGCCCGACGGCCGTGCGGGGCTTCGCCCTGAGGCCGGGGAGGTCAGCGGCGCGGACGTTCCAGGGTGAGGAGCAGGCCCTCCACCGCGCCGGGCCCGATACGGCCCTTGACGTCGGCGGACGTGATCGCCTTGAGGGCCCAGCCGTCCTCGGCGTGCTTGTTCAGGACCTTCTCCAGCTTGTCGCTGTCGAGTGCGTCTCCGATGAGTGACTCGCGGAAGGTGACGACCTTGTACTCGAGTGCCTGGGGGTTGCTCATGTCTGGGGCCTTCCGGTGCATGGACTGGTTGACGGCGTCGGGGACAGCCAATCACCGATCGGCGTCCCCGCGCGCGGCGGCGTGCAACCCCCGGGCGGGCCGTCAGGTTGTGAGGCGGTCGGCGGCGAGCGGAACCGCCGGCGCGGCGAGGGTGTCGCCGGCGACGGGCGCGGTCCGGGGGTCTCCTGGGCAGTGCCCCCGTAGATCGTCGTCGGCCGGGGCTGGGATAGGGTCCCCCCGTTTCCGGCCATCGATCGAAGACGCGCCGGTACGGGGATGTCAAAGGGGCGGCGAGCGATGGAATCCCAGGTGGGCGACGGTGGGTGCGTGGATCTGGACGCTGCGCGGTTGCAGACGATGACGCTCGAACCGCTGCTGACCCGGGACTACGAGACCAGGCCCGCGCTCGTCTACGAGCGGTTGCGCCGACGCCACGGCCCGGTCGCCCCGGTCGACCTGCTCGGGGTGCCCGCGTGGCTCGTTCTGGGCTACCGCGAGGCGCTCGACGTGCTCCAGGACGACGCCGGGTGGCCGAAGGGCCTGGAGAACTGGCGGGCCCGCACGGACGGCGAGGTGCCGGCCGACTGGCCGCTCGGACCGTCCCTGGAGGTCAACCATGTGCTGATCCAGGGCGGCCCCGGATATCGACCGTTGCGGCAGGCGTGGGACGCGGCTCTCAAGCCGTTCCAGGACCCGCGTCACGCGCAGGCGAAACGGCTGAAGAGCGCCGTCACCGCCTACGCCGACGAGCTCATCGGCCTCGTCGGGCAGGCGGGCACCACGGGGCTGGCGGATCTGTCCGCCCAGTTCTCCCGCCCGCTGCCGCTGATGGTGGCCAGTCGCCTGCTCGGCTTCCCCGGTTCGCACGGCGACGACGCGCTGATGGACATGTGGCGGGTCCTGGACGCCGGACCGGACGCCGAACCCGCTCTGGAACGGCTGCTCGCGGCGCTCGCGGAGCTGGCGGCGGTCAAACTCGACCGGCCGGGGGACGACTTCCCCTCCTACCTGCTGGCGGCGCGTCCCGAGCTCTCCTTGGACGAGCTGGCCCGTGAGCTGTTCATGTTGCTGGGCATGACCTCCGACCACGTGGGGATCCTCATCTCCAACACGGTGGTCGACGTGTTGTCGGGGGAGGGCGGCGTGCGGGCCAGCCTGTCCGCGGGCATGGTCAGGGAGAGCATGAACCGGGTGGTCATGCGCAAGCCGCCGCTGGTGAACTTCGTGCCGCGCTTCGCGGCCGAGGACACCCGCCTCGGCCGCTACACGATCCGGGCGGGCGATCCGGTGTGGGTCTCCTCCGCGGCGGCGCACGCCGACCCGCTCTTCGCGGACAACGTGTGTCCGAGCACCACGGTCAGCACCCGGGCGCATCTGTCGTGGGGCGCCGGCCCTCGTCAGTGCCCGGCGCGCGAACTCGCCTCGACGGTCGCCGCGGTCGGTGTGACCCGGCTCTTCGAGCGGTTCTCCCACCTGGAGCTCGCCCTGCCGGCCGACCAACTGCCCTGGCGCTCCTCGCCGTTCATGCGGGGCTTGCGCTCGCTTCCGGTGCGGTACGAACTCGCCGCGCCGCCGGCCCGGCCCTCGCCCCACGACCCGGCCGCGGAGCCGGCGGGGACGGCGGCGCCGGACCCGGCCCTCAGGCAACGCTCCTCGCTGTGGCGCTATCTGACGGGTCTGATCGGCGTCGGTCGCTGACCCGAGGCGACGTCCGGGGAGCGACGGCCGCCGGCCGGAGGGCGACGCTCGCCGGCTGGAGGGCGACGCTCGCCGCACCTGCCCGCCTTGGCCGGACGCGACTGCGCCTGCCCGCTCTGGCCGGACGCGACTGCACCGCCCGGCCGACCGAGACCCGACTGCACCGCCCGCCCGGCGCGTTCGGCCGACGATGCTCAGCCCATGCTCTTCGCGCCGTCCAGAGCCTCGCGGATGATGTCGGCGTGACCGGCGTGCTGGGCGGTCTCCGCCACGATGTGCAGCAGGACCCGGCGGGCGGACCACTGCACGCCCGGCTCGAACCACGGAGCCGTCGGCAGCGGGTGCGCCGCGTCCAGGTCGGGCAGGGACACGACGAGCTCATCGGTGCGGGCGGCCACCTCCTCGTAGTCCTTGAGCACCCCGCCCAGCGTCTCGCCGGGCAGCATCCGGAACTCGTCGGCCCGCCGCCCCCAGTCCTCCTCGGTCATCTGGTCGAAGTCGCCCATCGCCGAAGGCCCCTCGACGATGAAGGCCGCCCAGCCCCGTTCCACCGAGGAGACGTGCTTGATCAGCCCGCCGACGCACAGTGCGCTGACGGTGGTGCGCTGCCCGGCCTGCTCGTCCGTCAGGTCGC
Organism: Streptomyces sp. NPDC058291; assembly: GCF_042880855.1. NCBI lineage: Bacteria > Bacillati > Actinomycetota > Actinomycetes > Kitasatosporales > Streptomycetaceae > Streptomyces > Streptomyces sp. NPDC058291. The sequence goes on along the minus strand of NZ_JBHVYK010000037.1, from coordinate 20,794 downwards.
GGGCGGTGAAGCGCAGGAAGTGCCGCTGCTTGGCGAGGGCCTCCAGCAGGTCGGCGCGCTCGCGGCTGACGGTCGGCGCTGCGGCGGTCTCGCGAGGGGTGGTGGACTTGCTCATGGGGCGCCTTCTTCCGTGAGTGCTGTTCCGCGGTCGTAGGACCACCGTAGGAGCGATCGAGGTCAGATCCTGACCTAATCGAGCCGGGTTCCGTGAGGCGTCGCCGCCGTTGCGACGCCCGCGCCCCAGGCCGCGGCGCACAGCGCCCGTTCGGCCTCGGCGGTGTACACGGACGCGGCCAGCCACGCGCGGGCGAAGCGGCCGGTGTCGGCGGGGAGCAGACGGCCGAAGGCGTCCCGGGAACGGTCCGCGGCGGCGGCGTGCAGCGCGTCGAGGACGTCGGCCGCGGTGCCCAGGCCCACACGACGCAGACGCGCGTCGTCGCCCGCGGCGCCGCCCGGGAAGGCGAGCACCCGGCGGCCGCCGGAAGCCGCCTGGTGGGCCCGGCGGCGCAGAAGGTGCAGCGGCGCCTCGTCCACGGGACTTGCGCCGATCGGTGCGCCCGTCGCGCCGCTCGGCGCGGGCAGGTCGGCATGCTGGAGGCGATCCAGGCCCAGATCGACCCGGGCGCCGGGCTCGGCCGGGTGTTCCGCGGCCAGCAGCAGCGCGCGCGGCAGCGGCCCCGGTACCAGCCGGGCCACGATGCGCAGCCGACTGCCCCGGGCGGCGGCCAGCAGGCGCAGGTTGTCGCGGTACGGGAGCGCCGGGTCGTCGTGAGCCGTGGCGAGTCGCAGTGCGAGGCCGGAACAGTCGGCCAGCAAGCGGTCGCCCGTCGCCTCACGGACCGTGCCCGCCAGGGTGACGTGCAGGAACAGCAGGTCATGGCCGCCGTGCAGGGCCCGGGCGACCTGTGCGGCGACGGGCGTCGCCCACAGCCGGTCGAGCGGCTCGGCGCTCCAGTCCCCGCCGGCGGCGCGCACCGCCCGTACCCCGGCCCCCGCGCCCAGCCGGCCGGTCGGGGAGACGGTCGCGCCGGAGACCGCGAGCCCGGCGCGGGACAGTTCACGGTGGGTCAGGGCGGTGTCGCCGATGCGGACGGCGCGGTCGGCGGCGCCCGTCGCCCGGCCGGGGCCGCCCGGCGCCACGTCGGAGACCGTGTAGAGGCGGCCCTCGGCGTCGGCGGTCCAGGTGACCGCGCCCGCGTACCCGGTCGCGGTGAGCACGGGCTCCGAGAAGAGCCCGTACAGCCGCAGGGAGCCGTCCGGGGAGTACGGCTGTCGTACCGTGCCGCGCAGCTCGGTCAGCTCCGGGCCGCGCGCCGACGGCAGCCGGTGAGCCGCGCCGAGGACGGCGCGCAGGGCGTCGGCCAGATCGGGCAGCCGGTGCGCGGGATCGGCGGAGCGCGCCGCGCGTACCGCGTTGACCACGGAGACCGCCGCCGCGGCGACCCGGGGGAGTCCCGCGAGCCGTGCGGTGTGCGCGGCGCGCAGGAGCTCCGCCTGGAGCACGGCGCCCGATCCGTCCGCTCCCGCGTCGAGCACCGCGGCGGCCGCGTCGAACACGGCCCGCGCCGCGACGAGTTGACCGGGGGTGGCGCTCTCGTGCGCCGTTGGCTCCGGCGCCCCTTCGCCGTCCGGGTCGCCCGCAGGCGCGGACGCGGACGCGTCGGCGGACGTGGAGGGCGGCGCAAGTGCGGGTGTGGGCGAGTCGGCGGCGTCGGAGCCGCGGCTGGGTCCGGAGTCGGCGTCGGCGATCGGCGCGGCCGACGCCGCCGCCGCGCGGTGCAGACAGTCGGGGGCGAGCAGGCACCCGCAGTGGATCGCGTCCGCGCTGGTCACCGCGTCGCCCACGAGGTGCAGTTCGAGGTCGGTGTCGTCGTCGACGGCGATCCGTACGGTGTCGCCCTCCCGGACCACCGGACGAGCCGCCAGCTTGGCGACCCCCGCGTCCAGCCGCTTGCGCAGCCGGGGTGACAGCGCTTCGACGAGTTCGGCGGTGACGGACGGCGCGACCGGCGGCAAGAGGTCCCGGCTCATGCGATCTTCTCCCCTACCCAGCGGGCGAGTTCGAGTGGACTGAGGGCGGCGACGGGCATGCCCGCGGCGACGAGCTGACCGGCCACGCCCGTGGAGTAGCGCGGCCGGCCGGAGTCGTCGAGGCTCGCGCAGCCCAGCACATGGCACCCCGACCCGACCAGCGCGCGCACCTCGGCGAGCAGCCCGCCGAGCGGATACCCCTCCTCGAAGTCGCTGACGACCACCACCAGGGTCCGCGACGGCACGGTGACCAGTTCGCGGGCGTGCCGCAGCCCCGCCGCGATGTGCGTGCCCCCGCCGACGCTGACCTCGAGCAGCAACGACAGCGGGTCCTCGACGTGACCGGTGAGGTCGATGACCTCGGTGGAGAAGGCGAGGAAATGGGTGGACAGGGTCGGCACCCCGGCGAGCACCGAGGCGGTGAGCGCCGCCCACACGGTGGACGCCTCCATGGACCCCGACACGTCCGTGACCAGGATCAGCCGCCAGTCCGCCGACCGTCGCGCCCGCGCCCGGAACACCGGGTGCTCGGGGATCACCCGGACGACGCCGTCGGGGCCGCGCCGTGCGGTCGCCAGGTTGGCGCGCAGGGTGCGGGCCAGGTCCAGGCCGCCGCCCGGACGCCGGCTGGGCCGCGGCAGGGCCGTGCCGTGCAGCGCGGGACGCAGCCGGGTGGCCAGCTGCCGGGTCAGCGCCTCCACGAGCCGGCGCACGAGCGGACGCAACGCGGCGAGCCGGGCCTCGGGCAGCCCGCCCGCGTGCCGCAGCACCGTGCGCAGCAGATCGACCGAGGGACGCACGCTGTCGGCGTCCAGTTCCGCGAGCACGTCGTCGCGGCCCGACGTCGCGGCCGCCGCCAGCACCTCCTCCCGGATGCCCGGCCCGAACAGGGCGGCCAGCTCCTGCGACCACTCGCGCACGCCCGGATACGGCACGTCCCGGCCGCCGGCGGACCCGCGGCCCGAGAGGTCGCCCCGGCTGCCCTCGCCGCGCCCGCTGCCGTACAGCTCGTCCAGGGCGGTGGCCAACGATCGGGCGGCGGGCGGGAGCCGGTCGCTGCGCCGCCCCAGGACCAGCCGCCAGCGGTCCGCCGGCCCGAGGAGCCGGTCCTCGCCCGGGACCTCCTCGGGCTGCGCTCCGCTCCGCGCCGCGGACCCCTCACCGAAGAAGGCGACCGTGCGAGGAACGGCGGACGCGGACGCGGGTGCGGTCGCGGGAAGGGGCGCGGGGACGGCAGCGGGCGCGGTCGTGCGGGCGGTCGGGGTGTCGGCGGGCGCGGGCCGGGCGGGCGTGGCGCGGGTGGGGGCGGGCTCGTCCACGACTCGCGCGGGCAGCAGCCCGAGGGACCGCAGGGCGGCGCGGGCCGCGAGATCGGCCCCCGCCCAGACGGCGAGGGCGGCCGGGTCGACGCCGTGGGTGTCGGCCACGCGCCCCGCGCCCAGACGCTCCTCGACGGAGGCCAGCAGCCGGTCACGGGCCGCCGGGCTCAGGGTGTCGAACCCGCCCCGCAAGGCCGGCAGCCGGTCCAGGAACCGCCGGTCGGGCAGCTCCGACACACGGTCCAGCAGCGGCTCCAGGGCCGGCGCCGCGGCCTCCAGCAGCGGGCCGGCGGCGGTCAGCAGGCCGCTCAGCCGGGCGGTCAGGCCCGACCGGGAGCCGGCGTCGACCGCGCCGTCGACCCAGGACGCCACCCGGTCTCCGAAGACCCCGGCGTCCTCGTGGCCGAGCAGCACCCGGACGGCTCCGGCGGCGCCGCGCATCAGCGGTGAGCCGTCGGCGGCCAGCCGGGCGAGGGCGTCGGCGAGCCGGATGCCGCCGAACGCGTCGGCGCGATGGGCGAGTTCGACGAGGGCGTGCGCGTCGGCCGGATCCTCGGAACCGGTCAGACCGTCCACCTGGCGCACCGCCGCCGCGGTGAGCAGCTCGGCGACGGCCGTCGCCCGCGCCGTACGGCCGGCGTCGAGTCCCAGCCCCGGAACATGACCGGCCCGCAGCCGGTCCGACAGGGCCAGCGCGGCGAGGAGTTCGGGCAGGGTGCCGGCCTGCGGCAACACCGCGGCGACGTCGTCGAGCCGTTCGTCCGTGAGAGCGTCGAGCCCGCACTCCGCGGCCTCCGCGAGTCCCCGCAGGACCTGATCGGCCGTCGGCCCGCCCTCCTCCAGCTCCGCGCGTCGCCGTTCCCGCAGCACGCCCTCGGCGGCCTGGGCCGGGGTGACGCCGCGTACCCCGGCCGCGGTCAGCACGGCCGCCGTGGCCGGGGTCCAGCGCGCCTCCCAGCGGGAGGTGAGGGCCTGGGCGCCGCCCGCGCCGACGACCTCCTTCGGCTCCCCGTACGGCACCCCGCACACCGTCAGCCTGCGCAGCAGCAGTTCACGGCGCCGGTCGAGATCGGAGCGCAGCGGGTCCAGCCGTAGCTCGCGGACCGCGCCCGGGGAACTCTCCGGTCCGGGCAGGCCCAGCGCGGCGGCCTCGGCCTCGACCGCCGGAACGAGTCCGCTGCGCGGCGCGTCCGGCGCCGGCCGTCCGGTGCGCGTGCCGATCAGCACCCGCTCCATCGCCCGCGCGACGGCCCGCCCCCGTCCGTACGGCTCGCCCTGCGCGAGCACCGTCTGCACCGCCTCGACCAACTCGCCCCGGCCCGCCGCCGGCAGCCCGCGCAACCGGGCCAGGTCCGAGGCGAGCCGAGTGATCTCGCGCGCGTCGGCCGGCCCGGACGGATGCCCCAGACCGCGCAGTTCCGCGCACACCCGCACGGCCGCCCGCGTCAGCGCCTCCTGAAGGGCGGCGGGGTCCCCGGCGGCCCGCAGCACCATGTCCTGCCACTCCGGGTCCCGGATGCCGGCCGGATACCCGGAACGCTCGTCCAGGAGGGGGTAGGCGTACGGGATCAACGAGGTGACCCAGGAGATGCGCCCGGTCGCGTCGGCGTCGGGGCGCGCGGGGGAGCGTGCGGGGGTGTCGGCCCGGGCGGGGGCCGGGCGCCGGCCGGTGGCAGCGCCCGTCGGGGCGGCCGTGGCCGCGCCCGTCAACGCCGGAGCGTGGAAGGCGCCGACGAGCACGGCGGCCCGCTCGCCGCCCGCGGTGGCCTCGGCGATCCGGGACCGCATCCACCGCTCCCGTCGCAGGTCCAGCTCGGCCACCCCGCCGGAGGCGGCCGCGTCCTCGCGCAGCGCCCACCCCGTCAGCAGCGCCGCCCGGCGCAGCGCCTCGGGCGGCGAGCCCGGGGCGGTCGCCTCGACGAGCCGGTCCCACAGGTCGTCCCCCGGGCGGCCCGTGAGCCGGGCCCGCAGCGCTCCCGCGAGCCCCGGGGACTTCCCCGGCGCCGGGACGTCGCCTTCCTCGCCCCACCCGCGGTCGGCGAGGGGCAGGTCGCAGGCGATCACCGCGACGTCGTGCCGGGCGGCCCAGCGCACGGCGGCCAGCTCGGGCGAGAAATCGGCGAACGGGTAGAACGCCGGACTCCCGCCGCTGCGCGCGTCACCCGGAGCGGCGGCGAGCGCGACCGGGGCCCGGGTCTGCGCGTGCCCGAGCCAGGGCAGCCACTCCTGCATCTCGGCCGGCAGCTCGACGAGCAGCACGTCCGGCTTCGCCTCGTCCAGCAGCGAGGGCACGGCGGCGGCCAGCGACGGCGCGTGGTGCCGCACGCCGATGAGATAGGGCGCGGCCGGGTCGGTGAGCGCGGCGAGCGCCTCCTGCGGAGCGCCCGGTGGGATGAGGTGCGCGGACACGGCCGTCAGCCCTCCAGCACCGTGCGCAGCTCCCACAGGGTGCGCCAGGTGGCGGAACCCTGCTCGGCCCGGCGGCGCACGGGCCCGTCCCAGTAGCCGCGCAGCCGGGCCGCGTCCGCGGGGTCGTCCTTGCGGACCACGCCGAGCAGGTGGCCCGGCAGCAGCCCCAGGACGTCACGGTCGCCGGGGAAGTAGGCGGCGGCGAGCGCCAGCGCGCCGGCGACGGACACGGCCTCGGCGGTGCTCATCACCGTGGACGGCCGTTCCACCTCCCAGCCCTCCGCCGACCGTCCCTCGCGCAGATCGCGGAAGGCGGTGACCAGAGCCTCCAGCACGGCGTCGTCGACCTGGAAGGGCGCGCCGGCCCGTTCCACCGAGGCGCGGGCCTGAGCGCGCACCAGCGCGGTCTCCGCGTCGAGGTCGGGGATGGGGCCGACGGTCTCGAAGTTGAAGCGGCGCTTGAGGGCCGCGGACATCTCCGAGACGCCCTTGTCGCGCAGGTTGGCCGTGGCGATCAGGTTGAAGCCGGGAGCCGCGTGCGCCGACGCGTCGGCGCTGCCCGTCAGTTCGGGCACCGCGATGCGCCGCTCGGACAGCAGCGACACCAGCGCGTCCTGCACCTCGGGCAGACAGCGCGTGACCTCCTCGACCCGGGCGATGGCGCCCCGGGACATGGCGGCCAGCACCGGGGAGGGCACCAGCGCCTGCCGGCTCGGCCCCTGGGCCAGCAACAGGGCATAGTTCCAGCCGTACTTGAGCTGGTCCTCGGTGGTGCCCGCCGTGCCCTGCACGACCAGGCCGCTGGTGCCGCACACAGCGGTGGACAGCAGCTCGGACAGCATCGACTTGGCGGTGCCGGGCTCGCCGACGAGGAGCAGCCCACGCTCACCGGCGAGCGTGACCACACACCGCTCCACCAGGGCACGGTCGCCGACGAACTTGCCCTCGACCACCAGCCGGCGGGGCGTCCCGTCCGGCGTGTCGACGCCCTCGGGCAGCTTCAGCGCCCGGCCGTCGCTGCCCATCACGAAGGTGACGACGGCCCGCGGCGTGAGCCGCCAGGCGGGCGGTCGCGGCCCGTCGTCGTACGCGGCGAGGAAGGCCAGCTCGGCGGCGTAGCGGTCCTCGGGCGGGACGATCTGCCGCTCGGGGGAGGGGGACGGGGCGGTGGCGGTCATCGGCGCGGGTTCTTCCAGGTGAGAGGGGACGACGGTCATCGGCGGCGGCCCTTGCGGGTGGCCCGGGTGGTGAGCTCCTCGTAGGCGGGGGCGTCACCGGAGCGGACGCGGGCCCACGCGCGCCCGAACAGCTCGGGCACCGGGAGCAGGGGCACGGCCCGCACGTGGGCGCGCACCGGGTAGAGGCTCTCCTTCCAGACCTCCACCGGCAGGGCGGGCGACTTCAGGTCCAGCCAGCCGCAGGGCAGGAAGAGCGTGCGGCCCGCGCGCGGACGCCTGGCCTCCACCACCAGGTCGGTCGACGCGAGTTCGGCGCGGGCCTTCTTCATCCGGGCGGGCCGCCAGCCCGTCCAGCGGGCGCAGTTGCGGTCGGTGGGGTCGGGGAGGGCGAGCAACTGCAGGTAGAGCGCTGCCGCGTCCTCGCTCAGTGCGAGCCGCGCGGCGACCTCGGCGACCAGCCCCGGCACGCTGAACGTCGGGTCCTGCGCATGGCCCGACGGCCCCTGCGGATCGGTCCCGGCCGCGACGGCGTCGGCGAGTTCTCCGCCGAGGAGCGTCCGCAGAGCTCGCATGCCCTGGCCGCGCCCGGGCCCGACGAGCCCCTCGACCAGCCCGAACACCGGGTCGTCGGGGCCGTGCAGCGCGCCGGGCCGCACCAGGACGGTCTCCTGCTCGCCGTACCACGGCCGCAGCACCAGCGCCTCGCCCGCGGCCGTCAGACCGTGCGCGTCGGCGCCCCCGGTCGCGGCCATCCCGTACGCCTTGCGCAGATCGACGGCGGTCGAGGAGCCCTTGTCCGTCCAGGCGATGTCCAGGTCGATCAGCAGCCCAGGATCGGCGACGCGGCGGCGCACCGCGGCCAGGCTCTCCGGCAGGACGCCCCGCAACGGGTGGGCGTACGGAAGGGAGTAGGCGAGCCCGGCCAGAGCGGCCACCGCTCGCGTCAGGTCGTACCGGCCGGGCAGCGCCGCGGGGTCCTCCGCGACCAGGTTGCCGTCCTTGTCCGGCCGCTGCACGGTGGTGCGGCCGATCCAAGGGGTGAGCCGGGGGTTGAGGACCTCGTCCACGGAGCCGGCCGGCACACCGTCCAGGGCGAGTTCCCCGGCGAGCTCCTCCGGCAGCCGCACGACCCCGGCGAGGCGCTGCGCCCAGACCCGCGCAGCCGCCTCGGTGTCCGGTCCGGCCGTCCACAGATCACCGGGGGCGTCGGGCAGCAGCGCCCCGACGAGCGCCGCCCGGTCACCGGCCGCGACCGACCCCAACAGGGTGTCCCCGAACTGCTTCTGACGGGGCTTCAGTCCAGTTGCGGCGATCACCTCGTCGGTGAGCTGCGACGGCTGGCCGGCGAGCAGCAGCGCCGCCTGGACGGGCCCGACGCCCCCGCGTGTGGCGGCGGCCAGGGCGTCGGGCGCCTCCGGCTGCCAGGGCGCGGCGCCCTTGTCCCGGACCAGTGCGGTGACGGCGGCCAGCGCGTCGGCGGGATACACCGCCGGGTGCGCGCTCTCCCGCACCAGGGCGAAGTGGGCGATCGCGCCGAACCGGCCGGCCGTATCGTGGTCGAGGGCGAGCCAGTTCACCCGCCCGCCCTGCCGGTCGACGCTCTGGCAGCCGAGGACGACGACGGTACGGCCGTCCCGACGCAGCACCTGACCGACCCGTTCCTGCTTCTCGTACGGTTCGCTCAGCACGACCTCGCGCAGCGCGCCCGCGCCCTCGGGCGTGGCCAGCGGCCCCTCGGCGACGGCCTCCAGCAGCAGGAGCAGCGCCTCGCGGTGCTGCACGGTCGTCGTCGGGCAGGCGGCCCGGTACGCGAGCGACCGCAGGGCGTCCAGCACGGGCGTCCACACCGGGCCGATGCCGGGGACGGTGAACTCGTCGCTGCGCCAGCCGTCGGCTACGCCGACCGGCCGGGAGGCCTCGGGCAGCGCCTTGCCGTCGGCCGGCTCGCCGGACAGCACCTGGTTGACGGCGCGGATCTGCCGCAGCGTGGACCAGGTCGTCTCGCCGCCCCACCCCTGCACCTGGGCGATCCCGGTGACGGCCTCGCGCAGCGTCCGGTCGTCTCCGTACTCGGGCTTCAGGTCCGCGAACATGCCGTGGATCCGGTTGTCCTGCGCCTTCGACCGGACGACCGGAGGGGCCACGAACGCGGCGGTCGACTCCGCGAGCCGCAGCACGGCGCGTACCAGCGCGGCGACCCCCGTGACCAGCCTGCGGTCGCCGAGCGCGGGCAGGAAGCGGGACACGATCTCCTGGACGACCTCGTCCGCCGTGGGGACGACGTCCCGGCTCTGCGCGGAGCCGTCGACAGACCCGGCCGCGGTCGACCGGGCCTGTCGCTCGGCCAGCGCCCGCGTCGCGGCGCGCACGATCTCGGCGGCCCGCTCGTCGCTCAGCGCGCGCAGTGCGGCCGACGCCTCCTCGTCGCGCGGACGCAGCGCGTGCCAGTACTCGACCGGCGGGACGAACCGGGTGCCCGCGGCGAACTCGCCGCCGCGCTCCATCGGCGTCACCCGGCCGAGTTCGCCGGCGGGAGAGGTGTCATCGCCCGAGTACAGGGCGATCTGCCGGTGGAGACGGACGGCGACGGGCTCGGCCCCGCCGGGCAGCCGCAACGCGCCGAGCAGGACGCCGGGCGCCCGGCCGCCCGCCCACGGCAGGGTGACGATGCGGCCGTCCGGCGTGCCGGCGACCGTGCGGGCCTCGGCCCCTTCCCCCTGGGTGCGCACCCAGCGGCCGAGCACCGTGCCGTCGGTTCCGAACGGGCTCTGCTCCAGCCCCGGTCGGAGCGGCAACAGCTCGCAGTTCTCCTGCTGCAGCGTCGCGTCCTCCTGGATGCCGGCCTGCAGGAAGGCGGGCAGCGAGGCACGCCCGTGGGCGCCGGTGGCCGGGTCGTACTCGAGCCAGACCTGCTGCCGGCCCTGCCGCCCCTGACGCCAGTACGAGGTGCCGTCGCCGAGGATGCGGCGTCCTGCGGGCAGGACGGTGTCGCCGGCGTGCAGGACGCGCCCGCCGCCCGCGCGGCCGCCGCCGGGCAGCGGGATCGAGGGGGCGCCGGCGTCACCGCCGCCGTACCAGTAGGCGGGGATCTGCTCGCCGCCGAGCGGGAACACGTCGGCCGGGCGGGCGGACCAGTAGCCGAACTGCTTGCCGTCCTGCCGCCACATCACCAGCAGTTCGCCGTCGGTGTAGCGGAACGAGGGCCGCTGCCAGCGATGCGCGGGCACGGGCAGCCGCAGGTCGTGCTCCAGCAGGATCTCCTGCGGGCCGACGACGAACACCTTGTGCTCGCGGGAGACGATCAGCGCGGGCCACGCCTCCTGGACGGTCATCGGGTTGTCGTGATCACGGCCGGGCTTGGTCTCGGCGTCGATGCGGCGCAGCGCCTCGTCGAGCGCGGGCCAGCCCAGTTCGTCCAGGAGCCCCGCGCGCACGGTGTGCCCGAGCAGCGGCGCGACCTCGCGGGCGGCGACGCGGGCCACGGCCGCCGGGCTGACCCGGGCAGCCACCGCACGGAAGGGCCGCAGCCGTTCCAGCGCCGCCCGCGCGGCGGGCAGGCCGACCGCCGAGGTCAGCTCTCCGGCCGCGTCGTCCAGCCACTGCCGCAGCACGTCGCCGAGCACGGGGTGGGCGGCCAGCCCTTCCAGCACCTCGGATCCGGGCCGGACGCCGCCGACGGCGCCGACGGCGGCGTACAGCAGGCGACGGAAGCGCGGGTCCGCCGCGGTCGCCGTCAGATCCCGCCGTCCGCCCCGCGGCTCGCGCAGCCAGCGGTCCAGGGCGAGATGCACGACCTGGCCCGCGTCCGGCAGGGCCAGCGGCACGCCCTGCGCCACGCACAGGTCCAGCAGGTCGAGATCGGCGCCGGCGTGCCAGCGCCCGGCGCACAGGTCGACCGGGCGGCCCTGCTCGCGCAGCCGGGGCGCCATGCGTTCCACCAGGGCGAGGGTGGCCGGGGAGCGGTCGGCGACGGTGCCGCCGTGCTTGCGGTGCAGCGCCCACCGGCCGAGCCAGTCCGCCGCCTCCACGTCGGAAGCACTCTCACCCGTGAGGAGCAGGTCCGCGCCGCACTCCGCGAGCAGCGCGAGCCAGAACTCGTCGTCCTCGACGGAACGGCCCAGCCCGGCGGGCATGATCTCCAGCAGCCGGGTCCGCACCTGCGGCCGCTGCCCGGCGAGGACGGCGAGCGTGGACCGGTAGGCGTTCCAGAAGGACGCGGGGGCCCGGACCGCGGCGGGCGAGGCGAGCAGGTCGGCGACCAGGGCGCATTCCTCGGCGGTCCGGTCCAGGCCGGCCGCCTTGATGAGCCCGCGCGCGTCCTGCGGCAGCGACGCGTACGGCGGCATCCCGGCCGCGCAGCGCTCCACGGTCAGCTGCCGGAACTGCGCCCAGGCGGCGGCCGGGTCGAGCCGCGCGGAGAGGGCCCTGACGTGTTCCTTGAGCGCCTTGACCGTCAGCGCCCCGGCGAAGGCGAACTCCAGGAACACGGCGCGCTGCCGCTCCTCGTTGACCGTCAGCGCGTGCACCCGCTCGGCCTCGCGGGCCTTGCCGAAGAAAGCGGAGGCGTACGTCGTGTTCTCGTGCCGGAGGAAGACGCGGGCCGCGTGCTCGTAGTAGGTGGGAAGGAAGTGCGGCACGGCCCGGCCGAGCCGGGCGCCGAGCTCCTCGAAGCCGTCCTTGGCGGTGCCCGGGCGGGACTTGGCCTGCCGGGCGAGTCGCTCGACGTCCTTGACCAGGGCCAGTGCGTGGTGGCCGTTGGCCGGGTCGTTGACCAGCGCCCAGGCGGGGAAGCCGAGCGTCTCGCGGCGCACCTGGCCGACCTCGGGGGTCTGCTCCTCGCGGGTGAGTCCGAGGAAGTCCAGGGCGAGGTCCTCTGCCTCGCCGAGGGTGCCCGGCACCAGGCGCACGATCCTGCGCTCATCCAGTGCGGGATGACGGTAGACGCGGACGGTGAGCGTGTCGGCGTCCTCGCGGGTCGTGCTGCCCGAGGGCAGGACGGCGCCGGCGTCGAGCAGGACGGCCGCGGTGTTCTCGTCGTAGGTCGTCATGCCGCGCGCTCCTCGTCCTCGATGTCCCGCCCGGCGTACAGCGCGGCCGCCATGCGCATGCCCTCCGACCAGGCCACCGCTCCGACCTGGCCGAGCTCCAGCGCCCGGCCCGTGGCATCGGTGAACGTCAGAGGGCCGGTCTCGGCCTCCTCGTAGCCTTCGTAATCGCCCACCCACACACGGGCTTCGACGGTGCGGCCGTCCTCCAGGACGGACGTCACGGCGTTGCCGCCGCGCACCCGGTATCCGAGCTGGGTGACCCGGCCGTGCAGGAACCGCTGCTCCTTGAAGGCGCCGCCCGCGTACTCCTCGACGGACGTGCCTCGCGCGTCGAGCGCGGCGGGCCGCCGCCACACCTCGCGGAAGAGCTGCTGGGCGCGCTGCTCGACGCCGAGTTCCACGGCGAACTCCCGCAGCTCCTCCAGGTCGTCGAGGAGCACGGGGTGGGCAACCCGCACGAGCTCCGGGGTGATGCGGACGGTGTCGCCGTCCAGGTCGACCAGGCCGAGGCCCCGCTCGGGGTCGGCGTCCCGAAGGAATCCCGCCACCTCGCCGTCGTCCCCGGTGACGACGAGGTCGCGCAGGGCGGCCTGCCAGGCGGGGTCGGGCCACACCTGGGCGACGACGGCGAACGGCACCGGCAGCGAGCGCACCATCCACCGCTCGACGTCCGCCAGGCACCGGCGTTCGTGCCGTTCCAGCCAATCGACGAGCTGACGCAGCCCCACCACCGTCGGCTCGTCGGCGATCTTGGGCGGAACGGACTTCAACCGCCGCCCGGCCGCGTTGCGGCACACCACCTTGCCGTCCTCCAAGGCGACTTCGTAGTCGCCGGCCGACACCCACCCCATGCGTGCCTCCCGCACCCGCTGTGATCAAGTGCCGGGAACTGTAGATCAGGCCACTGACAACGGGGTTCCGCAGACGGCGAAGCGGCGGTGAACCGCGGACCCGCACGTCGAAGTGCGCAGGTCATCCCTGGGCGGTGCGTCTCGTCGAGCGGTGCGGCCCACCTCTGCGCCGGCTGCGGTTCCGGCCACGCGGCAGGCGACCGCGGGCATGCGCGAGGCGGTCGCCGGCAGGCGGAAGGCGGTTGCCGGAAGGCGGTTGCCGGAAGGCGGTGCGCTCAGCCTTCGACCCAGCCGTGGTCCTTCGCGAACTGCGCGAGCCCGGCGCGCACCTGGAGGATCTGCTCGCCGGTGAGCGAGGGCGCCGCCGTCAGCAGCGCCTCGGTGACGTCCCGGGTGAACTCGTCCGTGCTGAGCACGTCGCACAGGACGTCGTCGTCGGCGGCGAGCGGCTTTCCGTCCGCGCCCCGCGCGAGCCGTACTCCGGACGCCTTCGGACCGCGCTCGCCGTCCTCGATCTCGAACTCCACCACGATGCCCCGGCGCACCTGGGACTCGGGCATCAACATGTCGTTCACATGCAGGAAGACGTCTTCCCCGCCGTCGTCGGGCGCGATGAACCCGTAACCGCGCTGACTGTCGAAGCGCACCACACGACCAGCAACCATCCCAACCCCCAGCGACCTCGAAACACCACGTCGGTGAACCTGCCCGGATCGTAGTCAAAGCGACGGTCGTCGGGCGAGCGCGGGACGTTCACCGAGCGCGACCAGGGGGGCCGAGCGGCCGGTCGGCCGGCTCCGCCGTCGTCCGCGCCGACGCTGCGGGCGCTCTCGCGCCGCGCGGCCGACCGGTCAGGATCCCGCGCGCTCCGCGTCCCGCTTCTTGATGCGGACCGTCTCCTTGCGGACCTCGGCCTGGATGGCGCGTTCCATGTGCAGCCACTCCGGCCCGGCGTCCTTGACGGCCTCGATCTGCTCGGTGGTCAGCGCCTCGGACACCCCGGCGCGGGCCAGGCCCGCGATGGAGACGCCCAGTTTGGCCGCGACCACCGGGCGGGGGTGCGGTCCGGTCTCGCGCAGCGTGACCAGCCACTCGGGCGGGTTGGCCTGGAGCTCGTTCAGCTCGGTGCGCGTGACGACGCCCTCCTGGAACTCGGCGGGCGTGGCGGGGAGGTACACACCCAGCTTCTTCGCCGCGGTGGCGGGCTTCATCGTCTGGGCGTTCGCTTGCGACTTCATGCGGTCCAGGGTATCGGCCGCGGCGGAGGGCCCCGACCACAGCCGGTAGCCTGGCGGGATGACCGACTCCGCGGACTCCCCCTCCTTCCGGCTCGCGTACGTCCCCGGAGTGACGCCCGCCAAATGGGCGCGGGTCTGGGCGGAGCGCCTGCCCGACACGCCCCTCGCCCTCCTGCAGGCGACCCCCGCCGAGGCCGACGGCCTCCTGCGCGAGGGCGCCGCCGACGCGGCCTTCGTGCGCCTGCCCGTCGACCGCACCGTGTTCAGCGCCATCCCGCTGTACACGGAGACGACGGTCGTCGTGGTCCCCAAGGACCATGTGATCACCGCGGCCGAGGAGATCACCCTGGAGGACCTCGCCGACGAGGTGGTCCTGCACCCCCTCGACGACGTCATCGGCTGGGAGCGGCCGCCCGGCGAGCCCGCCTTCGAGCGTCCCGCGACCACCGAGGACGCGATCGAGCTGGTCGCCGCGAACATCGGCGTGCTGGTCGTGCCGCAGTCCCTGGCCCGCCTGCACCACCGCCGCGACCTGACCTACCGCACGCTCGTCGACGCCCCGCAGTCGGAGGTCGCCCTGTCCTGGCCGCAGGACGCGACCACCGACCTGGTCGAGGACTTCATCGGCATCGTCCGGGGCCGCACGGTCAACAGCACGCGGGGCCGTACCCAGCAGACCCCCGCGGCGGAGCAGAAGAAGGACGAGCGCCGTAAGGCGCAGCCGGGCGGCGCCCGGCGCGGGAACACGGCCGCCGGCGCCCGCGGCCGCAGCGGCGGCGCGAAGAGCAGCGGCGGCGCGAAGAGCGGCGGGGGCCGGCGCGCGGGCGGCGGAAAGCCCCGTCGCCGCTCCTAGCATTCCGCGGTCCCCAGGGCGTCAGGGGCACGAGAGTCGCTCTACGCGCGCGGGGTCCACCGTCTGCCCCGGCCGGGCGCGCCGAGCAGCCCGTCGGCCGCCCACGCGTCCCGCCCGTGCTCCTGCCCGGAGCAGGTCGCTACTTCGCCGCCGCCCGCCCGATCGACTCCACCAGGGGCAGCAGCCGGTGCGGCACGCGCTCGCGGAGCACCACCTCGGTGCGGGTGCGCACCACGCCGGGCAGGCTGATGAGCTTCTGGATCACATCCTCCAGGTGCTCGTTGTCCCGCGCCACGACCCGTGTGACGAGGTCGCCGCCACCGGTGACGGAGAACGCCTCCACGATCTCCGGCACCGAGGCCAGCGCGTCGCCCACGTCGTCGAGGTGGCCTTGGGTGACCTCGATGTGCACGAACGCGAGCACCGGGTGGCCCAGGGCGGCGGGGGAGAGCGACGGTCCGGTACCGGTGATGACACCGTCCCGCTCCAGCCGGTCGAGGCGGGCCTGAAGGGTGCCGCGCGCGATGCCGAGCAGACGGGCGTACTCGCGCACGCTGGTCCGCGGCTGCTCCAGCAGCAGACGCAGGATGCGGGTGTCCAGCTCGTCCACGGCCATGTCCTCGCCCTGTCCCTATCCCTCGCTCGCGCCCGACCTGCGCGACAGTATCAACGGCCGGGAGAGGCGCGAGCGGGCCGGACCGGTCGAGGCGCGGGAGGGACCCCGTCGGCGACCGGTGGACCGTTGGCCCGGCCGACGGCCCCGCCGACACGGCTTCGGCTGGGCCATTGGCCCAGTCTTGTCGGACCCGGTTGAACCACTCGCCCGTCTGATGCTGAGATGGCCGGGTCGATGGCGCTGCGGACTCCGCGGCGCCTTTCTCATGTCGTCTCACGAGTCGTGTCGTCCGGCGCGACGGTTGCGAGGGCGCGTCAGAGTGGGGAAAGGGCGGGACAGCTTGCTGAAGAGGGCGTTCGCGGCACCGGATCCGGGGCGGGTGCGACTGCGGTTCGCCACCCGGGCCGTGCTCGGCATCGGGCTGGCCGTGGCGCTGTGCGGGGCGGCCGGACACAGTCTGACGGCGGCCGTCACCGGCGGCCTGGCCGCGCTGCTCGCGCTGTTCACGGTGACCGACGCGACGGTGCGCGGGCAGGCCGTCACGACCGCGCTGCTGCCCGCCGTCGGGCTGCCGGTGCTCACCCTCGCGGCCTTCCTGCACGACGTCCCCGTCGCCCGCGACGTCGCCTTCCTCGCCGTGGTCGGCGCGGGCGGCTACGCCCGCCGGTGGGGGCCGCGCGGCCACGCCCTCGGGGTGTTCGCCTTCATGACCTTCTTCGCCGCGCAGTTCCTGCACACGGCCCCCGCCCGGCTGCCGGAGCTCTACGCGGCCGTGACGATCTCGTTGGCGGCCTCGTCGGCGGTGCGGTTCGGCGTCTGGTGCTACGAGCGGCGCTCGCCGGCGCCGCCCGTCGTGGCCCCGCCGACCGGCGGCGCCGGGCTCGCGCGCATCACGACCCGGCAGGCCGTGCAGGCCACCGTGGCCGCGGGGATCGCCCTCGTCGTCGGACAGGCGCTCTCCGACCAGCGCTGGTACTGGGCCGTGGGCGCGACCTGGTGGGTGTTCGTGAACACCGCCTCGCGCGGCGAGACGCTGGTCCGCGGGTTCCGGCGGTTCCTCGGAACCGTCCTCGGGATCGTGGTGGGGCTCGCGGTGGCCGTGCCCCTGCACGGGGAGCCGGTGGCGTCCGCGGTGGTCGTCGCGGCCGGCGTCTTCGGGATCTTCTACACGGCCGCCGTCTCCTACACGTGGATGATGCTCTCCGTCACGGTCATGGCCAGCGCGCTGTACGGCGTGCTCGGGCTGCTCGACCCCGCTCTGCTCGCCCTGCGCCTCGCCGAGACGGCGGTGGGAGCCCTGGGCGCCGTGCTCGCGGTGCTGCTGGTGCTCCCGGTCACCACGCACTCCGTGACCGACGCCTGGGTGGAGCGCGCGCTGCGCTGTGTGCACGTCTGCACCGCCGAGGCCGCCGCCCGGCTGGCCGGCTCCCCGACGGCGGACCCGGCGCCGCGCGTGGCCGAGCTGGAGCAGATCCTCGCGCGGGTCCGCCTGTCGCTGGCCCCGCTGGTGCATCCGCTCAGCCCGCTGCGGGCACGCAAGGGCCGGGCCCGGCAGGTGCTCGCGCTGCTCGACGACTGCGCCCGCGAGGTGCGCGGGCTGGCCGCGGTCGCGGCGGACCCGGAAGCCTCCCACGACGCCCGGCTCGTCTCGGCCTGCCGGCGGGTGGAGACCGCGGTCGAGGCCCTCACGGCCCCCTCGGCCGCCGATGGACGCCGCCCCGAGCAGGCGGCCGACGGGCGCCGTCCGGCGCGGACCGTCGTCGTGGCGCACAGCGCGCCCGCCGAGCCGGTGCTGGCTCATCTGCACGCTCTGGAACAGGCGCTCCTGGAGCTGGCCGTGCCGCTGCGCGGCTCGGGCCGTGTCTCCGTCGGGGCCTGAGCGGTCCCGCTCCGGGCCGGGCGGGCGAGCGTGCCTGGTCTAGACCGCTCGTGATCGACTGCTACCGTCACCCCGAGCAGCAGCGTCAGCAACGGCAGCGGCGACCCGGGAGGGGACAGCGGTGGCAGACCTCGGCGGAAGGCGACGGCGCGCGTTCATCGGCTCGTTCACGGCGGCTGGAGGGCCCGGGATCGTGGCCGCCGCCGTGGATCCGGCCAGTGGGGCGCTGACCGTTCTGAGCAGCGTGAACGGCGTCAAGGACCCCTCCTATCTGGCCCTGTCCGTCACCGGGGAGACGCTGTACGCGGTGAGCGAGACCACCGACGGCGCCGTGGCCGCCTACCGGGTGACCGGCGACGTGCCCGAGCCGGCGGGCCCCCCGGTGCCGGTGAACGGCAGCGGTCCCACCCACCTCAGCGTGTTCGACGGACACGTCCTCACCGCCAACTACGGCTCGGGCAGCGTCACCGCCGTCCCGGTCCGTGCGGACGGCGCCCTCGCCCGGGTCGCCTCCGGCGTCCTGCGGCACCGCGGGTCCGGACCGCACACGCGGCGCCAGCAGGGGCCGCACCCCCACCAGGTGCAGCCCGACCCGAGCGGTCGCTGGGCGGTCAGCGTGGACCTCGGGACGGACTCCGTGCGGGTGTGCGCCCTGCGCGACGGCAGCCCCGTCCTGCACCGGGAGCACGCGCTGCGCCCCGGATCCGGCCCGCGTCATCTGGCGTTCCATCCGAACGGCCGGTACGCCTACGTCGTCAACGAGCTCACCCCGACCGTCACCGTGTGCCGCTGGGACGCCGTGGACGGCTCGCTGAAGCCGCTGGCTGAGGTCGCGGTCCTGCCCGGCGCGCCGGCCGGCGACGCCTACCCCTCCGGGCTCGTCGTCTCGCCCGACGGCCGGTTCGTCCGGACGGCCACCCGCGGCGAGGACGTGCTCTCGGTGTTCGCCGTGGAGGGCGACGGGGAGACGCTGCGACTGGTGGGCACGGTGCCCTGTGCCGGGCACTGGCCCCGGGCCCTCGCCGAGTCCAGCGGTTTCCTCTACGTCGCGAACGAGCGGTCCGGAGACGTCACCTGGTTCTCCCTGGACCCGGCGACCGGCCTGCCCCGGCGCGGTGGGTCGATCGAGGTCCCCGCGGCGTCCTGCGTCGTCCTCGGCTGACGCGCCCGGCCGCCGCTGCCGACGCCCTCCGACGGCCCCGGCGCCCGCCCCGCTCCCGAGCCGGCGCGGAGCGTAAGCGTCCGGCCCGCCGCGCCACAGACGCGTAGGGCCCGCTCCTCACCCGGAGCGGGCCCTACGCGTCTGATGGCGTCCTAACGGCTGTCTCAACGGACCGGCGCGCCCTGCGGCTGCGGCGGCGCGATGCCGAGGGCGGTCGTGTACTTGGCCAGCGCCAGCTTGCCGATGGCCGGGTACGGGCCGAGCGCCTCCGCCGCGGGGGCGGCGGCCTCCTTGGCCGCCTCCTCGATCAGCGTGGCGTCGATCTCCGGGCCGATCAGGTACGGCGCCAGCGCCAGCTGCTGCGAGCCCGAGGAGCGCAGCTGCTCGGCGACGGAGGCGATGGAGCCCTCCTGGTCGAGGGCCGCGGCCATGACCGGCACGGCGAGGCGCGCGGCGAGCAGCATGCCGGTGATCCCGGCGGCCTGCACGGCCTCCTCGCCGCCCACGGAGGCCAGGATGATGCCGTCCGCGGCCGTCGCCACGGTGAACAGCCGGGCGCGGTCGGCGCGGGCCAGGCCCGCCTCGGACAGCCGCACGTGCAGCGCCTCGGCGAGCAGCGGGTGCGGGCCGAGGACGTCGGTCAGCTCGGCCGCGATGCGGCTCTCCATGACGGCCTGGCGGACCTGGCGCAGCAGCGCGCTGTCGGGGCCGGCCAGCAGCGGCACGACGACGGCGACCGGGCCGTCGGGCTCCTTGACGTCCAGACCGGCGGCGCGGGCCTGCTCGAAGCGGGCCGTGCGCTCGTCGGCGGCGTGCGCGAGCACGGACTGAACGGTGGGGAAGTGGGTGTCGTCCCCGTCGAGGTAGCCGATGCGCGCGTCGAGGCCGGGGAGTTCGGAGCGGGCGATGCTCACGATCTCCTCGGCGAGGCCGCGGGTGGCGGCGGCAGGCGTGCCCGGCACCGCGAGGACGAGCGCGGGCGCGCCCTCGGGAGCCGCCAGCGGCTCGGGTCGGCGGTGCCGCCCGGGCTGGCGAGGTCGCGGCATTCGTACTGGCAGGCCGGACGCGGGCCCAGTGGGGGAGCTCATGGCGACGCATGTTACTGGCTTCTTGGGCTCCCCTGTTCGGGGAGGGTGCACGTGAGCGGTATCCGTCCGGTTTTGTCTGATGAGTTACGTACGGATCAGAAGTGATCAGCATGTTTTC
Source organism: Streptomyces sp. NPDC058291 (assembly GCF_042880855.1). Lineage (NCBI taxonomy): Bacteria > Bacillati > Actinomycetota > Actinomycetes > Kitasatosporales > Streptomycetaceae > Streptomyces > Streptomyces sp. NPDC058291. The sequence goes on along the minus strand of NZ_JBHVYK010000037.1, from coordinate 1,004 downwards.
CGGGTGACTTGCCCCTGGAGGGAGTAATCCCCCTTTTGCGGGCTGACGTACGTTCCCTGCGCCGGGCGCATCACGGGCGGCGCGCCACCGAGAGCAGCGCGTCCTCGTACGGCCAGGTGAAAGTGCCCGTCGCCAGGGCTACTCCGATGCGCAGGGCGCCGTCCAGCGGGTCGCCCTCGGCTGCCGCCCGGCGGGCGTGCGGCAGTGCTCTCGCCAGTTCCTCCTCCAGGGGGACGAGGAGGGGCTCGCCGATCTCGAACAGGCCCCCGGTGAGGGCGATCAGGGGTTCCCCGTCGGACGGGCACACCGCGGCGGCCGACTCGGCCATGTGCCGGGCCGCCGCGCGCACGATGGCGGCGGCGACCGCGTCCTCCCGGGCGCAGGCGGCCACGCAGGGCGCGAAGGAGGCGAGGACGGCCGGGCGGTCGGAGCGCGGGTAGAGCAGCCCCGGCAGTCCGGGCAGCGGCCCGAACCGTTCCTCGGCCCGGGCCAGCAGCGCGACCGAACCGCCGGCCCGCCCGTCGTGCGCGCGCAGGGCCGCTTCCAGCCCGGCCCGTCCGATCCAGGCGCCGCCTCCGCAGTCGCCCAGCAGATGCCCCCACCCGTCCGCCCGCCGCCATGCCGTCAGGTCCGTGCCGATCGCGATGAGGCCGGTGCCCGCGGCCACCACGACCCCGGGTCGTGAACCGAGTGCACCGGCGTACGCGGTGACGGCGTCGGCGGCGAGCGCGGTCGTGCGGACGCCGAACTCCCGCGCCAGGGCGGCCGGGAGCTCGGCGCGCAGCGCTTCGCCCAGGGTGCCGAGCCCCGCGGCCCCCACGACGGCCACGGTCGGCGGCGGAGCGCCCGTCTCGGCCGCCAACGCCCGTGTCAGCGGCGTCAGCCGGGCGAGCAGATCATCGCGGTCGACGCCCCGCGCGCCGATGCGCACGGGCTCCGGCGACGAGCGCCGGCCGAGGGCGCCCCGCCCCACGGTCCCGAGGGCGACCCGCAGCCCGGAACCT